>JAIINY010000315.1:0-3146 GCA_022741625.1 Prevotella sp.
ATATGATTCCCTTTTTGGAATAGGCTATGATACTTCTAGGATTATGCAATAAATAATATAAAAGAGGGTGCGCCATAGACTTATGACACACCCTCTTTTCCTTCAAAAGAAAACATTATAACTCAACGCTAGCAAGTTATAACTCAACACTATCCAAGCGGAATTTGAGCAAGCCGGCAGGTACCTTAACCATTACCTCATCACCAGCCTTCTTACCCAGAAGAGCCTTGGCGATAGGCGACTTGATAGAGATTTTTCCACTATGCAAATCTGCCTCATGCGGATTTACGATAACATAACTCATGCTGCACTTGTTGGCGAGATTGGTAATCTTAATCTTGCTCAGCAAGCCAACGGTATCGCTCTTCAATCGAGACTTGTCGATGACACGGGCATTCTCCAAAACCTTCTGCTTGAAGCTGATGCGGCTCAACAGTTTGCCCTGCTCACGTTTGGCAGCATGATACTCGAAATTCTCGCTGAGGTCACCCTTGTCGCGAGCCTCAGCAATTGCATCACGAACGGCAGGCAACTCTACGTTTACCATGTGTTGAAGTTCGGCCACGAGCTCATCGTAGCCTTCTTGAGACATATATTCCATTTTTCCTTGTTTTCTAGTTTCTTATTGTTCTTAATGAATGATGATTTTTTATTCGGGGTGCAAAGTTACTAGTAAATCACGAAATCACCAAACTTTTTTAGTGAAAAAGTGAAGAAACTAAAGATTAGAAAAAACAGAAGCATCCTAAATCATTATTTTTGGGTATTGCAGAAGTAGATAGATATTCTTACCTTTGCAACCCATTTAGTAGAAAACAACAATGTTTAGTAGAAAACAACAATGAGAGAAAAAAAGAAGAAACGTTTTACATGGAAGAAATACCATCGTTGGTTCGGACTTGTACTGTCTGTCTTTATGTTGGTATTCTGCGTATCAGGTATCATTTTAAATCATCGCCAGCTATTCGCCGGTTGTGAAGTAAGCAGAAGTCTGATGCCATCGGCTTATCATATCAAGAATTTCAACAACGGCATCATCAAAGGTTCTATCAAGATCAATCACCGCATCAGCAAAACTCCAAGTGATTCCATCCTGGCGTATGGTTATGGTGGCGTATGGCTTACGGATGCAGAGATGAAAAGCTGGAAAGACTTTAACAAGGGATTACCCAAGAACGTGGATGGCAGGAATATCCGCAACATGGTACAGACGAAGAATGGAGAAATCTGGTGCGCAGCCATGATGGATGTATATCGCTTCGATGGAAAGGAATGGAAGATGTTTCCGCTCGCAGATAATGAAGAGCGTATCGCTGACATTACATTGACCAAAGACAGTACAAGCATCATCGCCATGACCCGTTCTGCCGTTTATGAAATATCCGGAAAGAAGACGGATGCTGCCAACGAAAAAAGGGATGCGATCAGCGAAAAGACGAATGTTCTCCGCAAAATCATCGGTCAACCGGAAGGTTTTATTCCGGAAGTTACCCTTTTCAAGACGGTTTGGAACCTGCATAGCGGTGCTTTCTTCGGATTAGCCGGAAGACTGGTGGTGGATGCCATCGCCATCGTACTTATCATCCTTTCGATAACGGGCATCATCCTTTTCATTCTTCCTTACCGTATCCGCCGACAGAAGAGATTACAGGCAAGAGAAAGAATGATGAAGCTTGGCAAACAGATGGTTTTCAATGCCAAATGGCATAACAAGCTGGGATATGCCACCATCATCCTTACGCTCTGGCTAGCGATAACAGGTATGTGTCTCCGACCACCTTTGATGATACCTCTGGCGATGAACAAAACTACAGAAAAGGTGAAGGATGGAAATGTCTGGCACGATAAACTTCGCGCTATCCGATGGGATGCAGCAGAAGGCAACTGGCTTGTTTCTACCTCAGAAGGTTTTCTGCGAGTAGATGAGCATTTCTGCCAGAAGCCGGTTTTATCGGATAAGAAGCAATCACCAAAGATAAGTCCGATGGGCGTGAATGTTTTCGAGAGTGATGGCAAGGGTGGTTGGCTGATAGGATCATTCAGCGGTATGTTCCGTTGGAATCCTGAAAAGAATCTGATTGTGGATTATTTCACAGGGAAAGCCAACCAAGGAAAATCGATGATTCCGATTTCAAGTTCTTTGGTCAGCGGTTATTCCAAGGATTTCTTCGGTGGAAGAGAGGTGGTTTTTGATTATAGCAAAGGAGCGAGCTTAGATGAAACAGCATCTACCCCCGAGTTGCTTTCAGCCACCCCAATGTCACTTTGGAATGTGGCTTTAGAACTCCACGTGGGCAGATGCTATTCTCCATTCTTAGGTCCCCTTTCCGACCTCTTCGTCTTCATCTCCGGCTTGCTGATTACGCTGGTTTTGCTTTCCGGCTACATCATTCTGCATCGGAGAAAGAAGAAGAGCCCCAAACTTCCTCGGAAATCTCTCTAACCAGATCTATCTTTGCCCATTGCTCAGCATCGGTCAGTTTATTACCGATTTCGCAAGAGGCAAAGCCGCATTGAGGACTGAGGCTCAGACGATTGAGAGGGATATATTTGGCAGCTTCGTGGATTCTGGCGATGACCGTAGCCTTATCCTCCAACACAGGAGATTTAGAGGTTACCAAACCCAGAACCACCTTCTTGCCATCAGCCACATATTTCAATGGTTCGAAACCGCCCGAACGCTCATCGTCATACTCCAGATAGAAGGTATCCACATCCTCATGAGCGAAAAGATAAGGAGCTACGGCATCATAGGCACCCTTGGTGGCATAGCAGGAATGATAATTGCCTCGGCATACGTGGGTGTTGATAGTCAATCCTTCTGGCTTGCCTTCGATGGCAAGGTTGTTCACCTTCAAATATTGCAGGGCTTCCTGTTCAAGGGTGAAGCCGTTGCCCACCTTTGCTTTCCAGTAATCACTATCCACAATCATTCCCCAGGTGCAATCATCGAGCTGGATGGTGCGGCAACCGGCTGCATAAATCTCCTGGAAGAAGGTGCGATAAGCCTGGGCAATATCCTCTATCAACTGGGTGGTATGAGGATAGAACTTGCGGGTATTCTCGGCATTCTTTCCACGAAACAGTTCGGCAAGAAACTGTGCAGGAGCAGGCACCGTCTGCTTTGCCTCGAAGATATATTCGCC
>JAIINY010000316.1:0-3087 GCA_022741625.1 Prevotella sp.
GGTACGTGGATGAAGCGGTCTTTCTCACGAATCTGGTCGAGGATGCTCTCGTTGGAAAGGAACTCCGGCTTCATGATAGGAGCCCACTTCTCGTACTTCAGTTCCTTGTGGCCGCAATCAGGGAACGACATCAGATCCTTGTGGTTCTGGTATCTACCGCCAGCCAATGAAGCATCCAACTCCTTGGTGTTCAGTCGCTCACGCAACTTCTTCTGGAGTTCCTTCGGCATCTCCTGGTCGTAGATTACGCGCACGGCTTCACCCTTCTTACGGCTGTTTACACCCAGTGCAATCTTCTCCATGGTTCCGAAGTCGGCATCATTGTCCATCTCCATTTCGGCATCCTTGGTAAACTTGAAACTGAAGGCACGATAGGTGCTCTTCTTGAAACCGAGGAATACCAGAGGCAGACAGTATCTGATTACATCATCGAGATACATGATGTTGTCGAAACCATCGCTTGCCGGTACCTTCACCCAGCGTCCATAGACTCTATCCGGCACCTTTACTACGGCGTATTTCTTCTTCTTGTCATCCTCGGCCTTTTCTACGGCAAGGTAAATGCGGTTGTCCTCCAGGGTAGAGAGGTCGTCTATCTCGTTAAGCCAGATAGGGTTGACAGAACCATTGAGCTTGTCGTAGAAGAACTGTGTGAGGAAATCCTTCTGCTCGTTGTTGAGCTGGTCTTCGGTGAGCAGGCGAACCTTGTGAACTTCAAGCTCTCGGAAAACTGTATCCACCGCTTTAGTGTATTCTTTCGAATAAGATTCATTGAGTTTATTTATTGTTTTGAGAGATTTCTTGATCTGTGCTTCGGTATCCTTTTCGAGCTTCTGGTCAAGCATTCGGTTGAGGGATGCCACACGGACACGGAAGAACTCGTCGAGGTTATTGGAGTAAATACCTAGGAAAGAGAGGCGCTCCAATAATGGCACATACTCTTTCTCTGCCTCCTGCAGAATGCGATGGTTAAAATACATCCAACTGATATCGCGCTCTACATAAGCTTTCTTCATAATGTCTTCTCTTGTCATGATTGCACTAGTTTAATCTTTTGAGTTACTTTACTTTTGCAGGCTCTTTCTTAGACTTGTTCTCAGAATCAGCCTTCTTGTCGGTCTTCTTTTCAGAATCGGCTTTCTTGTCAGCCTTCTTTTCTGGAGTCTCTACCTTCTTCTCGGCTACTTCCTTCTTGTTTTTCTTTTCAGAAGTCTCAGCCTTCTTGCCTGCGATTTCAGCCTTTTTCTTAGGATCCTCCAGAACGAGATAGTCGGTGTCGCCCTCGATAAAGTGAAGTTCCTTGCGGAAGAACTTGCTGCTTCCTACAGGCACGATGATGTCGTGCAACTGATCGCAGTCGTCAAAGGTATGACGGCCTACCTTTTCTGGAGTACCTGCGAAGGTAACCTTCTTCAAATTGTCGCACTCTGCAAAGGCATAGCTTCTTACTACCTTTACACCCGCAGGTACATAAACGTTATCCAATTCATCACAATCGTAGAAAGCATCGTGCTCGATTTCCTTTACGCTGTTAGCGATGATTACGTTCTTGAGGGCCTTCTTGCCACGGAATGCCATCTCGCCGATAATCTCCACTCCCTCTGGAATGGTGAAGCTTGTCTCCTGGCTCATGCAATAAACCAGGCGCTTCTTGTCGTTGGTATAAACTGCATTGCCATCGTACTCGAAACTGTCGCTGTCAATCTTCTGCAAAGCGAGATTGAGCACCAAGTTTTCAAACTTACCGTCTTTCTTAGAGTTCTTCTTAAGAATCTCCAAGATTGCTTTCTTGTTTTCCTTCATCCTATATATTATGTTTAATGTTGTTTGCCTGAACTTAATCATGATGCTTTTGCCCTTTTGAGAGCGTTTACCTCAAAGAAATACCTTTTTCTTTTCGGCTGCAAAGATACGACAATATTCTCAAACAAGACGGAAAAACAGATTACATGTTTGTGACAATCGTGTTACGGGAAGAGCTGTTGATGTTATGAAAACATAACAAGTGTTGCAAATGCGTGTTGTAACACATTTGTAACACTTATGTTTTATGGTAGAAATATCTTCTCCTTACCTTTGCAGGCGAAAATAAACAAATTCAGATTTACGTGTATATAAAAGGTAAGAAATGAAGAAGAAAACGTATTTGTTGATGGCACTCACGATGGTGTCGATGGGAATGAATGCCCAGAATTCTGGAAACAGCTCTGTTGAGAAGGGCATTGAGAATTTCGCCAAGACCATGACCATTGGTGGAACCATCCGCTCAAAGTATGAGTACCAGACCGAAGAGGGGGAGGGACGATTCGAGGTGCGTACTGCCCGCATCAACGTGGCTGGCAATATTACACCTCAGGTAAGCTATAAGGCGGAAATCGACCTCTGCGACGAGGGTAAGATCAAGATGCTCGATGCCTATACACGCATCAAGCCTTGGAAGACCCTGCAGTTCACCATCGGTCAGGAGCGTGTGCCATTCACCATCGATGCTCACCGTTCTCCTCATCAGCAGTACTTTGCCAACCGTTCGTTCATCGCCAAGCAGGTGGGTAACGTGCGCGACGTGGGCGCTGAAATCGGATACACCTGGAATGTTGGTTTCCCTATCGTGGTGAATGCCGGAATCTTCAATGGCTCGGGCTTGACCAACCAGAAGGATTACTGGACCAAGGGCATCAACTATTCTGCCAAGGCTCAGTTCCTCTTTCCGAATGTGAACCTGGTGTTGAGTACCCAGAAGATCAAACCATCTGATGTCACGGTAACTATGTATGATGGTGGTATCACCTTCCACAAGGGCGGTTTCATTGCTGAGGCTGAGTATCTTTACAAGCATTACAGCAAGGATGCCTTCCACGATGTGCATGCGTTTGATGGTTTCGTATGCTATGACATTCCGGTGGCTAATCCCAAGAGCATCATCAGGAAGGTTTCGCCATTGGCAAGATATGATTTCATGAGCGACCACAGCGATGGTACCCGATATGGCGGTTCTGATACCGAACTCGGTGCCTTGAAGATCAATGATTACAAGCGCCATCGTGTTACGGGCGGTGTAACCCTGAGCCTTGCCAAGCCATTCATCTC
>JAIINY010000317.1:0-3072 GCA_022741625.1 Prevotella sp.
GCGTCACCATAAAGCCAACAAAGTTCATTGATTTCGTCCTGAGATGGTTTGTGGTCAATCTCGGTCGCAATCACACTCTTAGATGGAGTTCTGAAAAAAAGAATCATACTATTTCTCTTTTTATATTGTTAATGTATTAATTCTACCTTGACAAAAGCCTACATATTATATATGCTTTTGCTTTCCGACTGCAAAGGTAATACAAAATTCTGATTTCGCCGCAAAGAATACGCATTTATTTTCTTTTTTTAGTTAAAAAGGTGATAAATAATGATTTAGTGGTTAAAATATTATAAATGGATTAAACAAATAAGGTTTATTGGAGTCTTATCAGTAACTTTGCACCCAGAAAGAGACGCATAAGGTGTTTTATATGGAGGGCGTAACTGCCGTCTATATAATAACATAGTGATTAAAAAACAATAACAGAAAATTTAAAAATCGAAAGCAAATATGAAACAGACTAAAATTTTTGTAATGGCAATGATGGCTGTAGCCCTGATGGCTACTAGCTGTGCTAGTAAGAAGGATCTCCAGAATTGTCAATCTGAAAATAGAGAATTGACTGCCAATTATCAGGCAACCAAGGAGAAGTTGGCTGCTACTGAGGCTAGCCTTGCTGCTGCGCAGGAGCAGTTGAGCAGTACCAAGAAGGATTATGCCAAGTTGCAGAACTCGCTGGACAAGAGTCTGACCAATGCCAATCAGAACAACATCAGCATTGAGAAGCTCGTTGACCAGATCAATGAGAGCAACCAGTATATCCGTCACCTGGTAGAGGTGAAGAGCAAGAGCGATTCACTCAACATGGTTCTTACCAACAACCTGACCCGTTCTCTCAGCCGTGAGGAGATGAAGGAGGTTGACGTTCAGGTGCTGAAGGGTGTGGTTTACATCTCTCTGGCTGACAATATGCTCTATCAGAGCGGTAGCTACGAGGTGAACAACCGTGCCAAGGAAACTTTGAGCAAGATTGCAAAGATCATCCAGGACTACAAGGATTACGATGTACTCATCGAGGGTAACACCGATAACGTGCCTGTAAGCACTACCAGTGCCAAGATGAAGAACATCCGCAACAACTGGGACCTCTCTGCTCTCCGTGCTTCTTCTGTAGTTCAGTATCTCCAGGACAACTTCGGTGTTAGTCCTAAGCGTATGACTGCTGGTGGTCGTGGTGAGTACAATCCTGTAACTACCAATGATACTGAGGTGGGCAAGATGCGTAACCGTCGTACACAGATCATCATCACTCCTAAGCTCGACCAGTTTATGGACTTGATCGACAAGGCTCCAGAGGATTCTCAGAAGTAATGAAATTCTGAAAGTGATATAAAAGAAGTGACCTCTCCTTCGTTCATTAGAAATTGAACGATGGAGAGGTCTTCTTTTTAGTATTGTCTCCTTAATAAACGGTAAAATGAAAAATATTTCTTGTAATCAAAAACAAGTTCTAAACATAATTAAACTGGTGCTAATTTGCTCCTTACTCATGATATTGTTATGGGTCGGTAAGTGGCTGGTGCGTATCTTCTGGTTTGATACTTTTGTTGTTCCTAGTAATTCTATGATGCCAACTTTGCAACCAGGTGACAAGATAATTGCAGATAAGCTTTGTTTTGGTGCAAGAATCTATCGAGATTTTCATTTCGACAAGAAAGGGGTAGAATTACAATGCTTCAGAATGAAGGGGATGGGGAATTTGAGGCGTAATGATGTCTTTGTGTTTAATAAACCAGTCATTAATCATCATATTACGTTTGTTATCAATTATGTGTATTGCAAGCGCTGCATCGGCTTGCCTGGTGATTCTGTGAGCATTCGCAATGGTTATTATCGCAATAATAATGATAGGGGTGTCTTGGGCTGCAGAGAGAATCAAACTGTTTTGCGTGAGATGCCAGATACATTGATCTCTCCTGAAGTAATGTGTGCGATGCCGTACGATGAACATTTGCCGAAGTGGACGATTAAAAATTTCGGGCCTTTGTATATTCCCCGTAAAGGGGATGTCATAACGATTACTCCCAAAGAGGCTGTACTTTATCTGGCAATTTTAGAGTGGGAATTGAAGGGTAAAATCACAATTGATTGGGAGAAAAATAAAGTTTTTGTCAAACACAAACTTCTGTCTCGCCACACGTTCCTTCATGATTATTATTTTGCCGGTGGTGATAATGTAGTAGATTCTCATGATTCTCGTTATTGGGGCTTGGTTCCAGACATCTATATTATTGGTATTGTAAAGCGTATAGAGTATTCAAAAGCTAGAGTAACTGGTAAGTACGATTGGAGACGCTTTCTGCGTTGCGTAAAGTGAATAAGTGAGTTTGAAAAAACTCACTTATTCATATTGATTACAATTGGGATTGCCAAATTTCATAGGTGTAAAAAATGTGGTAAAGAGTTAGATAGAGTTTTTATTGTTTCAAACACTTTTTATGGTCTTGTTATAGATAAGCTGCCTACTTGGCAAATTCTTATTCAAGTTTCGCAAGTAAGCCCCACACGCCCTTCAGGGCGTGCTGCTTAATCTTGCTTACACTTTTCAGGGCGTGCAGCTTGTATTCCATTAAAAAAGATATGCCCTCTTGCTTCGCAGCAAAAGGGCATACGATTAGTTTTCATTATTTGAATAGTGTAAGTCAATAAATGAACCAAATTTAACACTAAATCCTATAAACCTAATCTTACAATAAGCCTAGTCTATAATTCATTCATTATTTATAAATAGTTATTCCGTACATTCTGGTTTTTGAATCCGGTTATTATTGAATGGCAACTTATCAATTGGAGAAGGAAAACCATCTAACTGATTTCCTTCGCAAAAACCAGATGAAATATTAAAGCGTTCGATTTTGCAAATCATTAACGACCATTATAGATAAATACGGATGAGCCTGGAAGATTCAATACCAAAGGAGTATCAATGTCGATAGCCTTATTGATTGGCATTCCATCCAACTCAGCCTGGTTAAAGGCATGGGTCAATGTAATCTTTCCACGAACATAGGCAGGGATATCCAAGGCTTCTCTCAGGGTTGTGGTGAAGGTCTGTGCACTGGCTGAAGG
>JAIINY010000318.1:0-3060 GCA_022741625.1 Prevotella sp.
GCCGTTTCGCTGAAGCAGAAGTACAAGCTCGCCACCAGCTACAGAGACCTGGTGAAAAAGCTCAACGACGATGTTCACAAGATGATTCAGCAGGGCGTAGCCACCAAGGCAGATGGCCTGAAGGTAGATGTAAAGGTGAACGAGGCGGAGATGAAGATTACCCAGGCAGAAGACGGTCTGGTGCTCTCCAAGATGCTTCTTTGTCAGCTTTGCGGCATTCCGATGAACCAGGAAGTGACGCTTGCCGATGAAGACAAGGAGACGCTGGCTCTTTCGGGAACTCCTGTAGATACTGAGCAGCAGCGAGTAGCCGCTTCTGATTCTGCGATGAATACCCGTCCGGAATTGCGCATGCTCCAGAATACGGTCGATATTTCAAAGCAAGCCACCAATCTGGTTCGCGCCGTCTATCTGCCTCATGTGGCATTGACCGGCGGCTACACCATTTCGAATCCAAATGTGTTCAATGGTTTCCAGAAGAAGTTTACCGGCGTATGGAATATTGGTGTCATCGTGCAGGTTCCGGTATGGAACTGGTTTGACGGTGCCTATAAGGTGCGTGCATCCAAGGCTGCCACCAACATTGCCCAGATGAACCTCGACGATACCCGTGAGAAGATCCATCTCCAGATTACCCAGAGCCAGTTCAAGGTAAAGGAAGCTGAGAAGAAGCTCAATATGGCCATCAAGAACATTGACAGCGCCAACGAGAACCTGAGATGCGCCAACCTCGGATTCAAGGAAGGAGTGATGGAAGTTACCGATGTGATGGCAGCTCAGACTGCCTGGCAGCAGGCACAGAGCCAGAAGATCGATGCGGAAATCGACGTGAAGCTGACACAGGTAGGGCTTAACAAGGCGCTCGGTATTCTGCAGTAACGACAAAAATAACATTTTTCAAAACTCAAATTAAGATAAAAACATGTCTAAGAAATCACAGCATAACAATATACTGCTTGCCGTTATCGGTTTTACGGCAGTTGTCATACTCGTGGGACTCATTGGCTTCTTCACGCTTGAGCAGAAGGACGACACTATCCAGGGCGAGGTAGAAGTATCAGAATACAGAGTATCCTGCAAGTTACCAGGCCGCATCGTAGAACTGAGAGTCAAGGAGGGCGATTACGTTCACGTGGGCGACACCCTCGCTATCCTCGAAGTTCCAGAGATGAAATCGCAGGAGCAGATGCTCCAGGCAACCAACGCCGCAGCAGAGGCCATGAAGGATCTTACCGATGCAGGTGCGCGCAAGGAGCAGATTCAGGGTGCCTTCCAGCTGGTTCAGCAGGCAGAAGCAGCTGCAACCATCGCCAAGAAGACTTACGACCGCATGCAGAACCTCTATAACGACGGCGTGATCAGCGGTCAGAAGCGCGACGAAGCATTTGCAGCCTACAAGGCTACAGAGGCTCAGGTGGCAGCAGCCAAGAGCCAGTATGAGATGGCGAAGAATGGTGCCCGCGAGCAGGAGAAGCGCATGGCTGCCAACAACACACAGGCTTCTAAGAGCGCTGTAGATGTAGTGAAGAATCTTTTGAAGGAGACCGTTCAGGTGGCCCAGTGCGAAGGCGAGGTCAGCAACGTCTATCCTAAGGTAGGCGAGCTGGTGGGTCTCGGTTCTCCTATCATGAGCATCTCTATCATGAGCGATATGTGGGGAACCTTCAATGTTCGCGAGGATCATCTCCAGGGATTGAACAAGGGTGATGAATTCACCGCTTTCGTTCCTGCCTTCAACAAGGAAATCAAGATGAAGGTTTACTACCTGAAAGACCAGGGCTCCTATGCTACCTGGAAGGCAACTAAGGATAATGGCGACTACGACCGCAAGACTTTCGAGGTGAAGGCACGTCCTATCACCAAGCTGGAGGGATTGCGCCCTGGAATGTCACTCATCATTAAATAACTTTGAGATTTTCAATGTTCAAGAAATTATATCATATTGCCCGTAGAGAGTGCGGCATCATGCGGAAGAATCCCATCTATCTCTTCTGCATGGTCATCTTCCCCATCGTGGTGGTGATTTTCTTCACTACCTTGATGCAGGGAGGTGTGCCTACGGATATGCCTGTGGGCATCGTTGACCAGGACAATTCTCATACCTCCCGCCAGCTGGTGCATAAGCTCGACGCTTTCCAGACCACCAAGGTGGTGGCTCACTATGAAAACATAGCTGAGGCAAGACATGCTATCCAGAAGAACGAAATCTATGCCTTCCTGGTGATTCCTAACGGAACAGAGGCAGGACTGATGGCTTCCCGACAGCCGAAGATTTCCTTCTACTACAGCAGCGTTTCGCTGGCAGCAGGATCCCTGCTCTTCCGTGATCTGAAGACCATTTCCACCCTGGGAGGCGCAGCAGCAGGTATGGCGAAGCTGTCGGCACTGGGAAAGACGAACGATGAAATCATGACCTTCCTACAGCCTATCGCCGTGGATCTGCACATGATAGGCAACCCTTACGCCAACTACAACTATTATCTTTCGAGCGTGATGGTGCCGGGACTCATCATGCTGTTCATCTTCCTGATCACCCCTTATTCCATCGGAACGGAACTGAAGTTCAACAGAGCCAAAGACTGGATGCGAATGGCGAACAACAATCCTTATCTCGCCATCGCGGGTAAGATGTTGCCTCAGACGCTCATCTTCCTGAGCATCTTCCTGCTCTTCGAGTTCTACATCTATTATGTATTGGAATTCCCACATCCGGGAGGTGCAGCGCCCATCATACTGCTGGGCATTCTGAGCGTATTGTCCTGCCAGTGCTTCGGTATCTTTGCCTTCGGACTGATGCCTTCCCTGCGCATGTCAATGAGTATCTGTTCGCTTTGGGGTGTGGTGAGTTTCTCCATCTGCGGAGCCACCTATCCACTCTTCTCCATGGATTCGCCAATCCAGGCCATCGGACAGCTCTTCCCTATGCGCCACTATTATATGATTTACCAGATGAACATCTTCAATGGTTTCCCGATGAGCGATGCAGTATTGCACTGGGGTGCGATGGTGCTCTTCTGTGCCCTGCCAATGCTCACCGTATGGAACATCAAGAAGGCAATG
>JAIINY010000319.1:0-3033 GCA_022741625.1 Prevotella sp.
TCCATCATCGTAGCCAACTCGCTAACGGTAACGAACTCAGTGAGCTTCAGGGTCTTGCTTTCCTTCTGCTCCTGGCGAGCCTGATCCTGTAATTTCTCCTGTACAGCCTCACGCTTCTCCTTACGATACTTAGCACCCTTCTTGTTCTGGCTCTTGCTGGTCAAGCGAGCGAGAGTCTCCTTTACCTGGCGTGCTACAGCCTCGTCATCCACCTCGATCTGACGCTGGTTGCCGCGGTTGTTATTGTTATTGCCGCGGTTGTTATTATTGTTATTATTATTATTTCTATTCTTGTTTCTATTCTTCTTGTTGTTGCCACCATTGTTGCCCTTATTCTGGCCATTACCATCGGCACTGTTGTTCTTAGCCTCGGCATTGATGTCAACACGCTCCTTGTTGATACGAACACGCTTCTTGCGATCATTGTGCTGCTGCGCCAACTTCTCTTCACGCTCCTTGCGGCGCTCCTCCTTAGACTTCTTCTTAGGACGAGTGCTCTGATTGAGAGAAGAAAGATCAATCTTACCCAACACCTTAGGTTCATTTGAAGTATATTTCTTCTCACTCTTCAATGTGAACACGCTAGAAGACTGGCTGTTGTCAGCAGTCTTCTGCTCAGCATTCTGCTGCTGAGCCTCTACATTCTTGTTACCTTGTACAGCATTCTTCTGACCCTTAAAGTCGTTCATCTTTGGCTGCTGTGACTTTTGCTGATTCTCTTGTTTCATCTCTTGTTTTTGGTGAGATCCATGGTTAGATCTCTGGTCATGTTTTGGCTCATTACGATGAGCATCTTTCACTGGCGCATGACTGACGGCAGCAGTCTCATGCTTCGGTGCCTCCGACTTTTTAGCAGCAGACTCTACAGACTTCCCCTTTCCGATGCTATTCAAGTCAATCTTACCCAACGGCTTATACTGCTGCTGGTTGCTCGACTCCAATAAGCTTTCGGCACGATGGTCCTTCTGCTCAGGCGCACGCTTCTTATCCTTGGCCTTCTTGGTGATGAGTTTCTCGGCCTGATCACGAACCTCCTTATCTTGACTGAAGGCATCGTTCAATGCCTTGTATTGCTGGTCGCTGAGTTTGAAGCTCGGTTCGGCCTTGACCTCTCCCAGGTCCTTTCTTTTTTCTAGGAATTCAACTGCCGTCTGAAGTCCTATATTCAATTCACGTAGTGCTTTATTTAATCTGATGCTCATAAATTATTTTATTCTCCTATTTTTAAAGTTAGATTCCCTGCAAGCACTCGCCAGCTAGGGAAATTATTGTTCGAATTCAGCTCTCAATACCTTGAGTACGTTATCCACGGTTTCCTCCTCAAGGTCAGCCTTCTCTACGATCATATCACGTGGTGCATTGAGCACCTGCTTAGCTGTGTCATAACCGATACCCTTGATGGCATCGATAACCCACTGGTCAATCTCGTCAGAGAATTCATCCAAGTAGATATCCTCGTCAGCCTCATTCTCATCTACCTCACGGAATACATCGATGGTATATTCTGTCAACATAGAAGCCAACTTGATGTTCATACCGCCACGGCCGATAGCCAGGCTAACCTCCTCAGGCTTCAGGAACACCTCTGCCTTCTTGTTCTCCTCGTCGATGTTCACAGACGTAATATTGGCTGGTGCCAAGGCACGCTGGATAAACAGCTTGGTATTAGAGCTATAGTTGATGACGTCGAGGTTCTCGTTGCAAAGCTCGCGAACGATACCGTGAACACGGCTACCCTTAACACCTACACAAGCTCCAACTGGGTCGATACGCTCATCGAAGCTCTCTACAGCAATCTTGGCACGCTCGCCAGGGAGACGGGCAATGCGACGGATAGCAACCAAGCCATCTGCAATCTCAGGAACCTCAGCCTCCAACAGGCGCTGCAGGAAGATTGGCGCTGTACGGCTCAAGATAATCTTAGGATTGTTGTTATCATTGTCAACACGAAGGATGACAGCGCGTACAGTCTCGCCCTTACGATACATATCGCCAGGAATCTGCTCCGTCTTAGGCAACATCAACTCGTTGTTCTCGTCATCAACGATAAGAACCTCGCGCTTCCATACCTGATAAACCTCACCAGAGATTACCTGTCCAACACGGTCTTTATATTTATTGTAGAGTGAGTCGTGCTCAAGTTCAAGAATCTTAGAAGCCAAAGTCTGTCGAAGAGTTAAGATGGCACGGCGACCGAACTTATTGAAATCTACCTTCTCGCTCACATCCTCACCAACCTCATAGTCAGGCTCAATCTTGCGTGCTTCGGTAAGCGTAATCTCCTTGTTCTCATCTTCTACCTCACCATCAGCAACAACGACACGGTTACGATAAATCTCGAAATCACCCTTGTCTGGGTTTACGATTACATCGAAATTCTCATCACTACCGAAAATTCTGGCAAGTACATTGCGGAAGCTTTCCTCCAATACACTTACCAATGTTGTACGGTCGATATTCTTGGTTTCTTTAAACTCGCGGAATGTATCAATCATACTCGCTGTTAATTCTTGCTCTTTTTTAGCCATAGCTTATTTGAAACTGATTATATATTTTGTATATTTTACTTTATCCATCTGGTAAACATGGTCAACCTCCTGCTTTACAGGACGCTTCTTGCCCTCTACCTTCACTTTTTCTTCTACGCCTACTGTGAAATCATTGCCATCCACAGCCTTCAAGATGCCCTTTACCTTGACACCGTCAGCATCGAGCACCTCTACCTCCTTGCCAATGAAGTTGATATACTGCTGTGGAACCTTGAATGGTTGACCCAGACCAGCAGAACCTACTTCCAGCTCATAGTCCTCGTCATCACGACTCAATCGTTCCTCGATATATCTACTCAAAGCCACACAATCTTCAATCCATACACCATCTACATGGTCAATCTCGACTACGATACGATTGTCTGGACTGATTTCAATGTCCACCAAGAAATATTCCTGATCTTGGAGCCATTCATCAACTATTTTTTTTACGACGTTTTTATCTATCATATATACCTATTTAAAATAAAATGAGGAACTCTTG
>JAIINY010000320.1:0-3031 GCA_022741625.1 Prevotella sp.
TCCGAAACCTCTACCCGGTCCACCGCCTCCGAAACCACGGTCGCTGGTGTTATTGGCATTGGCAAAGAGCATGAATCGGTTGTTATCATTGAAATAACCTCCCATGCCACGCATATTGTAGCGGCTCTTGTTGCCCACACCCAGGTCGATGTTGGAAAGCACACCCTTGTTCATACCTTTCTTCACACCGAAGTCGAGCACGGTCTGCTCCTCGCCATCATCGATGCCGGTTACCTTAGAGAGATCACTCTTCTCATCATACGCCTTGATTTTGTCGATGATGCTGGTAGGCAGGTTTTTCAGGGCTGTCTTGGTATCGCCCGTCATAAACTCCTTGCCATCCACGAGAATCTTCTTCACTTCCTTACCATTAATCTTGATGGTACCATCGTCGCTTACCTCAGCACCCGGCAGGCGCTTCACCAGCTCCTCAACCACCGATCCTTCCGGTGTACGGTAGGCAGCCGAATTATAGACGAAGGTATCCTCCTTCAGGTTCACCTTCTGAGCCATGGCGGTTACCACGGCACCCTTCAGCATAATCGCATCGGCACCCATCACCACCTTGCCCATCGCCAAATTCTTGTCATCAGAAATATCGATACGCTTTACGGTAGTCTTGTAACCTACACTCGACATTTTGAGTAAATACTTGCCATTGGCAGGAGCCTTGATATGAAAGAGGCCCTGCTCATTGCTGAGAGCACCCGACACATAGGTACTGTCGGTCTTGAGTAACTGAATCGTTACCTGTTCTACGGGATCCTTGGTGTCACGGTCGGTAATCACACCGGTAATCAAGCGATCCTGAGCAAAAGATGCCATGGTTACGAACACCAGAAGCATCATCAGAATAGATCTTTTCATTAATTATAGACGTTATTATTATTTCTTACTTATATATTTGACTTACTTATATGATTAGACCCGATAAAAGCGCAATTGTAAAAAACAGATGCTCTTTTTGGGGCATTCTGCTTCTTTTGACGCATAAAATATATCAAGGTTTAAACTTTTATAGATAAAAAAGTGCTTTTTATTTTGTTTTGTCTCTGATTTAACGTACCTTTGCAAGCGAATTTACAATGAGTTGCCCACAAAAGGTGACTCTGAAAGTCAGTTTCTTTTAAAAGTATATATGTTATGAATCAGAGAGTAATCATATCAACCCATCTGGAGAACGAACTGGTAAGCGCTCTCTCAGAATGCGAGCACGACAAGCTGTTTGTGCTTACAGATACTACCACACAGGAAATGTGTCTTCCGGTTTTGCAGAAATTCTACTGCATGAAGGAAGCTAAGGTCATCACGATTCCGGCTAGCGACAGTCATAAGGACATCGAAAGCCTGATGATGGTATGGAAGGGACTTCAGGAAGGTGGCGCTTCACGTCACTCTTGCATGATCAACCTCGGAGGCGGTATGGTAACCGACCTCGGTGGTTTTGCTGCCAGCACCTTCAAGCGCGGCATCAACTTCATCAATATTCCTACTACCCTGCTGGCGATGATAGATGCATCTGTGGGTGGAAAGACCGGCATCAACTTCGAAGGTTTGAAGAATGAGGTGGGTGTTTTCAACGATTCTAAGTTCGTAATTCTCGACACCGAGTTCCTGAAGACCCTGGATGCCGAGAATATCTGTTCGGGCTATGCCGAAATGCTGAAGCACGGCTTGATTTCTACCGAGGCGATGTGGGAAGAGCTGGTAGGCTTCGACCTTGCCAACCCAGACCTGAAGCAGTTGCAGCGAATGGTGGGCGACAGCGTGAAGGTAAAGGAGCGCATCGTAGAACAGGATCCTCATGAGAAGGGCATCCGCAAGGCACTGAACCTGGGACATACCTTCGGTCATGCCTTCGAGAGCTGGGCGCTGAAGCGCAAGCCAATCCTTCATGGTTATGCCGTGGCATTCGGTCTCATCCCTGAGCTTTATCTCAGTGTGGCAAAAACTGGTTTCCCAACAGAGAAGATGCGCCAGACCGTGACCTTCATCAAGGAGAACTACGGTACGCTGAATATCACCTGCGACGACTACGATGAGCTCATCGAACTGATGCAGCACGACAAGAAGAACCAGAATGGCATCATCAACTTCACCATGCTGGGAGCCATCGGAGACATCCGCATCAACCAGACCGCTACAACAGAAGAAATCAAGGAAGCACTCGACTTCTTCAGAGAAGGATAGACCGCTTCGGCTTTCCGGTTTCGGTAAGCGGAAGATGCTCAACATATCGGAATTCCCTTGGAATCCAGTATTTATGTTTTTTATGATTAGAAGTTTTTTCTGATTCACCAGAAGTTTTTTCATCAGATAAGAGGCGGCGGATAGTCGCCTCTACTGTTTTTATCTCTTTATCCTCTGACAAGAGAACGGCGATTTCTCCAAACTTCTCATCTTTCTTCTTGGCTAGCATAAAAGGCTTTTCCAGATGAGGTTTCAAGAATTCTTCTACTTCTTCTATCTGTATCTTGATACCACCACTACAGATCACATTATCTTTCCTGCCCTTGATGCGGAAACGAGTTTTTTCCACCTTATTATGATTTTCCACCTTATTATATATATAAGGCTCTATCTCCACGATATCATTCGTTACCAAGGTTTCTGCACAAACCAGAGGAGCATCTATCACCAGACATCCTTCATCGGTCTGACTGATTTTTACGCTATCAAAAGGCTGATACCATTCGCTAGCCTCAGCGCCATTAATTCGCCTCAGGGCGATATGGGATAAAGTTTCGGTCATGCCGTAGGTACTCCAGATAGCGATATTGCCAGGAAGAGCCTGGAGTTCCTTTTCCAAGGATGCATCGATGGCTCCGCCACCGATAATCAGATGACGGAAATGAGTGAGACGCTCCCGTTCCTCGGGAACCTGCAGGGTATTATATACCTGCATCGGAACCATGGCGGCAAAAGTGATTTCCCCATTTACATCTTTTCCATTTACATCTTTCAAATCTATATTCTTCAGTGGATGACCACTAGGAGAAACAGAAATAAGATGGAGATGGCGCTCTATACT
>JAIINY010000321.1:0-3018 GCA_022741625.1 Prevotella sp.
TCAGATGCCTCCTTCAAGTAGTCACCAGCAAGCATACCAAGACCACCAGAGTAGATTTTAACCACCTGGTTGATACCATACTCCATGCAGAAGTATGCTACAGAAGGACGCTTTGAGTTTGGCTTCACATCCATATACTCACGGAACATCTTATAGACGTTCTTAACCTTAGCCATTGTCTCCTTATCCTTAACAATGGCCTCCTTACGATCGTAGCTCAAACGCTCCAAAAGCAATACTGGGTTAGCGTTGCATTTCTCGTACAAATCAGCATCGAGACTCTTAAACAAGTCACGACCCTCATAGTTCCATGCCCACCACATATTGTGAGCAATCTCGTCCAAGCACTTCAATTCCTTAGGAAGGCTGGACTTAATAGTAGTCTCCTTCCATTGAGGAGCATTAGCATAGTCTGCTTTAATCTTCATTGTGTTTCGATTTATATTAAACTATTTATATCTCATTAATCACATCGTGATTTCTCACTATTAAGAGAGAGAATTCTTATTACTTCATACGGTCCTCTGCCTTACGCAATGCGAAATCATAGGCATCGTAATAATACTCGATAAAATGCTTCCACAATGCCTTTTCAGAGAGTTTCTCGGCATTCTTGCGGCACTTATTCACCTGAGTCTTGGTCATACCAGAGTACTTGGCTACAGTATCCTTGATAGCATCAGCTACCTCTGAGTAATTGTAGTCGGTACGCTTGATTACCTTCACACCATCCTCTATCTCGCTATAACTTCCCTTCTCAGAGTTCGCCCAAAGACCAAAACCAGCCAAGTCGGTGGTGATACATGGCACCTTGAATGCAACAGCCTCCAATGGAGTATAACCCCATGGCTCATAATAAGAAGGATAGATGCAGAGGTCATTACCCAAAACGACATCATAATAACTCTTGTTGATGATACCATCATCGCCAGTCAAATAGCAAGGCAAGAATATCAACTTAACCTTGTCTTCCTTGTTATTATGCATATTGAAGTACTTCAACATACCCAAGACATTATCATGACTCATATTATGCAACCAATGGGTAATCTCAGGAACTTCAAGTGGAGTATCAAACTTCTTTCCACTTTCCAAACGCTCAAGAAGATCCTGACGTGGATCACCAACCCAACCAGGTACATCGATGAATGCCAAAACATTCTTCTTCAAATTGCTATCGCGAAGCAAACGGTTCATCGCCTCAATATAGACATCAATGCCCTTGTTGCGGAACTCGTATCGACCACTGGTGGAAACAATAAGTGTATCATCGTCCAAGTCGGTACCCATCAATGCATTAGCTACATCAAGCAAACGCTTTCTTGCCTCCTCACGTTTCTTGGTAAATGTAGAAGCTTTAGGTACAAAACTATTATCAAATCCGTTAGGTAATACAAAGTCAACAGGCTTATCCAAGAGTTCCTTACACTCATTGGCTGTAATATCACTTACCGTAGTAAAGCAATCAACATACTTTGCGGTTTGCTTTTCAATTGAATGCTTGCTCTGCATATTGAGCTCCTGTGCCATCTGATCGCCATTATAGGCAAAAAGATAGTCATAGAGAGGTTTATTATTACCTGCAATACTGCGACCAATGCTAGTAGCATGTGTAGTAAATACAGTAGCAACTTCTGGCAAATGCTTATTCACATAGAGCACGCCAAGACCGGTCATCCATTCATTTCCATGATAAATAACCTTCTTACCCTTGCCCACAACATGCTTATAGAAACTTTCTACAACCAATGCAGCAGCATAAGAGAACATGGATGCCTCATCATAATCACCATAAGCATGAAGACTGTCCACTTGATAATCATTCCAAAGCTGGCCATAGATTAGGTCTTTCTGTTCAAAATAAGGTTGGAAATCTACCAAGACTGCCACAGGCTCTCCCGGGATTTGCCATCTACCTACCTTTACATTCAAGCCCTCTTTAAGAGCTTCTGTCTTCCACTCCGCATAAAGCGTATCATCCTCAGAGAAATAAGGATTTACCTTCTCTCCCCAACAATCAGGACCAATAAATATAAGTCGGTCCTGTAATTTTTCCGTAAGAGTCAGAGCTCGTGTCGACAAAACAGTGTAGATACCACCAACTTTGTTACACACTTCCCAGCTAGACTCAAATATATAATCTGGAAATAATCTGTTCTTTTCCATATAAATATCAATAAAACACCGCAAAGATAAGTAAATATTTGCAAAAAAACAAATATATCTCATTAAAATCATAAAAAAAATAACGTTTTCTTGATTTAAATGAATAACTTTGTGCAGTTAATAGAATTTTATATATGAAAAGAAGATTTTTAATAACATTATTGTGCCTTATCAGCATAGTATGTATGGCACAAAACGATAGTACTTTATTCAAAGGTAAACTGACTAACAAGGAGTTGAACGTCTATATGAGCATCGACTTCTACCACAAGAATCTCAAAGTTCCGGGGCAGGAAGTGTTTGGAGAGATGCCTGGTTACTTTGGAGATAGACTGGATAGCAGAAAATGGCTGATCACTGATGCGGATGTAGATGGCAAGATAGCTCACCTCTCCATTATTAATGATTATGGAAGCGAAGATCTTGTGGCTGACCTAGTTTTACTCTCAGATGGCACTTACGAGCTCCAGCAAAAAGAAGGAAGCAGCATCAAGATTGCGCGAAATCGTAAATGGGTTAAAATTCCTAAGAATTTGGTATTCATCAAGGAGAATTAATACCCAAGAGAAAATGGAATATACTTATACCTAAAGAGCAAAATTGTTGCTTTTTTAAAGGCTCATATTTTTCATATTTTCAGGCAATCATACAGTTCGCCAAAAATACGAGAAATATGAGCCTCTTTATTATGTTAAATAGAAGGTGAATAAACAAAAAAACCTCGATTACAGGACGTAATCGAGGTTAAAATAAATAAAAGAAGGCGGCTACCTACTCTCCCGCATTGCATTGCAGTACCATCGGCGCAAGTGAGCTTAACTTCTCTGTTCGGAATGGGAAGAGGTGGAACCT
>JAIINY010000028.1:0-17650 GCA_022741625.1 Prevotella sp.
CATCATTCTTTGATACATTCTTTGTTCAACAAATCGTTTACATCCACTTTCAGCAAATCAGAAATCCGTATTAAGGTTTCCAAGTCTGGTTGGCAAGTGTTGGTACACCATTTAGAAATGGTTGCTTGGTCTTTACCCAACATTTCTGCCAACCACTTGTTTGAGCGCTTGGTTACTGCCAACATTATTTTCAATCTGTTTACATCTTTCTTTGCCATACTTTATTATAAAATAGGTGAATACGCTTGCAAATGTACGAAAATAATTTCAGAGAAAGGCACAAAACCCTCAAAATCTTTGCAAAACAAGCAAATAATTGGGTTTTTCGCAATATTATTCCTTTCATTGATAATCATAAAATATGAGCGAAAAAGGTTGTTTTGGAGCTTTTTGAATTACAACAAACACAGAGAGATGACATAAATATCATTTCATTGACCTGCACAATCAAAAGATAAAATCGGAAATTTATCGTTGTTTTCAGTGTTAATTTATGTTTTCTCATGCTTTCATTTTGGGGTTTCTTGTTTTTGTTGTTCCTAATTTGTTTCTTTCGTCATTTTGCTATTTCAATTAGTGTTGATTATCAGCGTGTTACAAACAATCAGTAAGATTTCAAGAAGAAGATCATGATGATTGTAGGAGCGTGTATCTTCCTCGTGGCAGCAGCACAGGCATTGCCTCTGTTCTTCGGTGTGACTAACTAACGAGTGAGAGTTATTCAGTGCATATTCAGTAATTGAGAAACGACGTGAAGAATGGCAAGAGAAGAGCAGGAAATCCGTTACCCCGACTACCCACTGTTCAAGGGACTCCAGAAGCCCCTTGAATTCATGGGAATACAAGGGCGGTACATCTATTGGGCAGCAGCCACGGCTGGAGGAGCCATCATTGGCTTCATTGCCGCCTACTGTCTGATGGGTATCATTACAGGACTGATAGTGTTGGTCGTGGCAATCACTACGGGTACAGGTCTCATCATGTTCAAGCAACGGAAGGGACTACATACAAAGAAGAACGACCAAGGAGTGTTTATCTATGCCTACAGCAAGCGCATATAAAAATGTGAAACAAAAAAGTATCGACATGACCAAGATGTGGATGACAAGTAGAAAGTGAACGACTGGTAGGCTCATTCTCCCCCAAGGGTGTGGGTCTACCATTATTTGTTTCAACAGAAAACATTGCATCTTCGCTACTAAAGTACAGTTACGAGTATGAAAGGAAAGAATATTATAATAACCGCATTGGCAGTGACATTGCTGACCGCTTGCAAGGACAAGACCTACAAGCCACCCACATTGGATGCCATAAGGAGTGCTGATAAAGCAAGGGCTATTTGGGCGAGAGAAACCGAAGAACGTCCTGCTACCGTGGAAATACAAATAAGCAGGATGGATTCCACTTCAAAAGATAGTGTATCAGCCCTTTATAGTGAAGAAAGATCCAATACCTCATATAAAGAGAATGACAACAAATCATCCAGTATGAGAGAAAATCATCAATCATCCTTTGAAGAAACTGAAGAATAAACGAATATGGTACTATATGTAATCTTATTTTTCGTGGCAACCTGCATTGGCATGGCCATATCGGTCTATGCCTTTGGCACTGGTGGCAAACGGAAGAAAATCTTTGAAGACATCTACTTCTCCGTGGAAGACACGGACGGTATCGGTGTGCTCTATACCAAGACTGGAGAATATTCTGCTATCCTGAGAATGGAGAATCCAGTGCAGAAGTATTCTGCCAATATAGACAGCTATTATGAGTTCACCAACCTGTTTGCAGCCATTACACAGACACTGGGTGAAGGTTATGCCCTGCACAAGCAAGACATCTTTACCAGAAAGCAGTTTAAGGATGAGAGTGACAAGGGACATGAGTTCCTGTCAGAATCCTACTTCCGCTATTTCAACGGAAGAGAATATACGGACAGCATGACCTATCTGACCATTACGCAGGAGAACAAGAAGAGCCGTCTGATGTCTTTCGACAACAAGAAGTGGCGAGATTTTCTGGTGAAAATCAGAAAGGTGCAAGACCAGCTGAAGGATGCCGGTATCAAGTCGGAGTTCTTGAACAAGCAAGAGGCAAGCCAATATGTTGACCGTTTCTTTGCCATGAACTTCCGTGACAAGATGGTGAGCATGACAGGATTCAAGGTGGATGACGAGATGATAAGTATGGGTGACAGACGCTGCAAGGTGTATAGTCTTGTGGATGTGGATTGCGCTAATCTGCCGACACTGATACGCCCATTCACCAATATCGAGGTGAACAACACCAGCATGCCAGTAGATCTGGTAGCACTGGTGGACAGCATACCAGGTGTGGAGAGTGTGGTGTATAACCAAATCATCTTTGTACCGAACCAGAAGCGTGAGCTTGCACTGCTAAACAAAAAGAAGAACCGGCATGCCAGCATGCCGAACCCAAGCAATCTGATTGCCGTAGAGGACATCAAGCGAGTGCAGGAGGTGATAGCGAGGGAAAACAAGCAGCTGGTCTATACCCACTATAATCTGATAGTGACGGTGAGTCCAGACACGGACATTCAAAAGTGTACCAACCATCTAGAGAATGCCTTTGGCAGGATGGGCATCCATATCTCGAAACGAGCCTATAACCAGTTGGAGCTGTTTGTCAACTCATTCCCAGGCAACTGCTATGGTATGAATGACGACTACGACAGATTTATGACGTTGGGAGATGCCGCTACCTGCCTGATGTACAAAGAGAAGATAGTACATAGCGAGGACACACCATTCAAGATCTATTATACCGACCGCCAAGGAGTGCCAGTAGCCATCGACATATCAGGAAAAGAAGGACGAAACAAGCTGACCGACAACAGCAACTTCTTTGTCCTCGGTCCTTCGGGAAGCGGCAAGAGTTTTTATGTAAACTCCATGGTGCGCCAAGCCCATGAGCAGGACACCGACATCGTGCTGGTAGATACAGGTAACTCATATGAAGGACTGTGTGAATACTTTGGTGGCAAATACATATCTTATACCGAGGAACACCCTATCACGATGAACCCTTTCAAAATCAGACGAGAGGAATGGAACATCGAGAAGTTGGGATTCCTGAAGAACCTAGTGATGCTGATATGGAAAGGAAGTCAAGGCACGGTGAGCAAGACCGAAGACAGGCTGATAGAGCAAGTCATCAACGAGTATTATGATGCCTACTTCACCACAAAACGAGTGAGCAACCTCTGTTTCAACAGCTTCTATGAGTTCAGTACGGAGCGACTGCCGAAGATATGCGAGGAGAACGGTTTGCATGGCATAGACCTGTCAACCTACAACTATCTGTTGAAGGACTTCTATAAAGGAGGCAGCCACGATGTGACGCTGAATGAGAATATGGACAGCAGTCTGTTTGACGAGACCTTCATCGTCTTCGAAATCGACAGTATCAAGGGTGCGCCCGTCAAGGCTGCATAAATAACTATTCCATTAGCAAGGAATTAGGCAAGTGTACATTGAAAAGACCTATCATCCGCCTACTTATCCATTCAACGAAAGACGATGGGGAGTGTAGCATGTAGGAAATCCATAAGTCAATCAGCTATCAGATTGCGACTGAATGGTGGGATGAAAAGATAGACAAAGGATAAAATCTATACTGATTGAATGATAGTCCAAGCGGTATCTGCGCGTACCTGCAACGTAAGATAGCTAAACTCGTTGTATCGTGACACTCATTTTCCAGTCTTTGAGGAGAACAGAGCATGTACTTGTCACGACGCATCTGCAATAAGCAGAAAAGGACGAAAGTCATATCCTCCTGTCTATCAGGCAAGAGTTATTATGCAAGCAAACGGGGATTGCCTAAATCGGAAAGCCACTTGTAAGGCTATGAGGTGCAGACCTCTGAATATCTGACAAGGCAACGGAGCCTCCGTAGTAGTCCGAGCAGGATAATGACCTGCACATGGCAAAGGGAGGCAGTTAATTCTTTTAATACAATTAATGAAAAATGTGTGAGACATTATGAGAAATTCAGAAAGAGTATTAAACAGTCTGGCTATACACAGCCGACAACCGAACTATAAATTTGAGCGGCTTTACCGCCTGCTCTTCAATGAACAGATGTACTATGCTGCCTATCAGCGCATTTATGCAAAGGAGGGTAACATGACTAAGGGGGCAGACAACGCCACCATTGACCACATGAGTATATCACGCATTGAAAAACTGATAATTTCGTTGAAAGACGAGTCATATCAGCCCATACCGTCAAGGAGAGTTTATATTCCCAAGAAGAATGGGAAGAAACGAC
Source organism: Prevotella sp. (assembly GCA_022741625.1). Classification (GTDB taxonomy): domain Bacteria; phylum Bacteroidota; class Bacteroidia; order Bacteroidales; family Bacteroidaceae; genus Prevotella. The sequence continues at coordinate 4,294 of JAIINY010000028.1, forward strand.
CTCTTGGCATACCCACATTCAATGACAAACTTCTGCAAGAAGTTGTCAGAATGATTTTGGAAGCGATATATGAAGGTAGCTTTGACAACAATTCCCATGGTTTTAGACCCAAGCGAAGTTGTCATACAGCCTTGCAACAAATTCAAAAGTCATTCAATGGGACACGTTGGTTCATAGAAGGGGACATCAAAGGCTTCTTTGACAATATCAATCATAACACATTGATAGACATTTTAAGGAAGCGAATTGACGATGAGCGTTTTCTTCGATTGATACGCAAGTTCCTCAATGCGGGATTTATTGAAAATTGGGTATTCAACAAAACATATAGTGGCACGCCACAAGGTGGAATAATCAGCCCGATATTGGCAAACATCTACCTTGACCAACTTGACACTTATATGCGTGAATACATCCAAAAATTCAACAAGGGCAAGGAAAGAGCAGACAATCCCGAAAGGGTGAAATTTGAGTACGGCAAAAGTCGTGCAGTGTTGAAACTCAAAGCGGTAACAGACAGGGAAGAGCGCAAATTCATAGTCAAAGAAATAAAACACTTTGATAAGGAAAGAGCAAAAATTCCTTGTGGTGTGGATATGGATGCAAATTTCAGACGCCTAAAATATGTACGGTATGCAGATGATTTTCTGTGTGCTGTCATTGGAACAAAGAAAGAGGCGGAAGCCATCAAGCAGGACATCAAAAAGTTCCTTGCCGAGAAGCTTTCGCTTGAACTTTCAGATGAGAAGACACTCATTACACATGGAAGAAAGTCTGCAAAGTTCCTCGGCTATGAAATCTATATCCGCAAATCTGTATTGACCAAGAGAAACAAGGCTGGCAGATTGACAAGACCCTTTAATAATAAGGTGTACTTGAAGATGCCGACGCAAGTGATTAGAAAGAAACTCCTTGACTATGGTGCATTGGAGATAAAGATGCACAATGGAAAGGAGTTTTCCAAGCCTAAGCACCGACCATATCTCATCAACAGTGATGACTTGGAAATCTTGGAAAGATACAATGCTGAAATAAGAGGTATCTATAACTTCTATTCAATAGCAAACAATTGTCATTCGCTTCATACATTCAAGTATATCATGGAGTATAGCATGTACAAAACCTATGCGTCCAAGTATAGAAGTTCTGTAGTGCAAATCTGCAAGAAATACAAGAAAGACGGAGTGTTCACAGTAAGCTATAAGAACAGAAAAGGACAAACCTTAAAGAGGCAGTTTTATCACGATGGGTTCAAGCGTAAGAAACAAGAATATGGAGATTGCTATGACAGATTACCTGTTCAATACTTTTACCACGGAACAAGTCTTATCGACAGATTAAAGGCAAACCGTTGTGAATTGTGTGGAAAGGAAAACGTAAAACTTGATATGCACCATGTGAGAAAACTCAAAGACCTTCAAGGAAAGGAAGATTGGGAACGCCACATGATTGCACGCAAGCGTAAGACGATAGCTTTATGTCGTAGCTGCCATAAGAAAGTCCATTACGGTAGTATAGACTGATAGAATTAATGGAGAGCCGGATACGCCGAAATGTGTAAGTCCGGTTCGGGGGCGAGCATTTGGAAACCCACCATAGTAATATGGCAAGGCGCTGGGTGCTTAGCCTACATGATCCACTGCTCTTTCCACTAGTGACACTCATCATCATGGACGTATTCCTGCAGAAGATGCGCATCAAGAAGAACAGAAAGATGCTCATCATCGAGGAGGCATGGAAAGCCATCGCCTCGCCCATGATGGCGGAATACATAAAATATCTGTATAAGACCGCCAGAAAATTCTGGGCAAGTGTGGGTGTGGTAACACAGGAGATACAGGACATCATCGGCAGTGAGATAGTGAAGGAAGCCATCATCAACAACTCGGATGTGGTGATGCTGCTCGACCAAAGCAAGTTCAAGGAACGCTTCGATACCATCAAAGCGATACTCGGTTTGACCGATGTGGATTGCAAGAAGATATTCACCATCAACCGTTTGGAGAACAAGGAAGGACGCAGTTTCTTCCGTGAAGTCTTTATCAGGCGAGGACAGACCAGCAATGTGTATGGTGTGGAGGAACCGCATGAGTGCTATATGACATATACCACGGAACGTGCGGAGAAGGAAGCGTTGAAGCTATACAAGCGAGAGTTGAAATGCAACCATCAGCAAGCCATTGAAGCCTATTGCAGAGATTGGGATGCAAGTGGTATTAGCAAGAGCCTCGCCTTTGCACAAAAAGTAAATCAGGCAGGAAGAGTGTTGAGGTTAAGTAACACAAACAAATAAACATTGAAAGATAGAAGAAGATGAAAAGAATTAATATTGTTGGGTTTATAGATTTCCATCGTGAAGAATGGGATATACGTCCGAGCATGGTGGAGAAAACCCGTCAGGCTTTCCATGATTCAGAATTATGGACATATAAAGACCTGTGTGCTTGTACAGAGAAACAACTGTTGAAAATACGATATGTAACACCAGAGTTGGTGGAGCATGTCAAAGAAACTCTAGAAGACGTAGGACTACATCTTGGCATGACAGAAAAAGAGTTGGATGCCTATCATGATGCAGAATATGATGCAAGACATCAAAGTGTAGAATCCAAAAGAAAATCCGAAGAAGATATACCGGAAGATGAAGCTAAAGAAGCTACATCTTTTGCCGATACGGATGGTATGCAGAAGAAAGAGACAGAACCATTGCAAGAAACAGAGGCAAAGCATAAGGAGGAATTTGATGCTCGGAAAGCCTATAACCATGCAATGGCAAGAATACTGTGTGATCCATGCCAAATGCTGAGAGGCGACGACTTGGAGTTTATGCGACACCAGTTGGTGATGTCGGTATTGGAGCAACAGAATTGTTTGATGAAAACATTCTGTTCCTTCAACTATCGTGTGAAAGCGGCTATGCAGAAAGTTAACTATATCATGCAAGAGTACAGACACGACATGGGACTACGTTCCACTGTCTATCAGCATCTGGAGTATGATGGAAAAATTAAAGAACTTGAAGCATAATCCACAAGATTGGAGCAAAAAACACCAACATGTTAGTGTAAGGATTTGGTAATAACAAAAGAAAGACAGGTAAGGGAAATGAAACGACTTCTATCCATCATAATGCTGATAGTCTGTGTGTTGGTAAAGGCTGACGCACAGTACTACAGCGTAAACAATGACAAGCAGACGGTGGCTGCTATGGCTGCTGCCTACGGAACAGAAGCCGTGGCAGAAGCATATTACAACGAGCAGGTGCAGAACATCTTGAAGCACTATAATGCTGCGGAAGTGGCGAGTGCCGGTATCTATGCCTCCAAGTTCTTGGAGCGCAAGGCAATGACAGAGTTGGGCATCTGGAACAGCAGCACAGAGAACTACTATTATCGCCGTATCTACAACATGGTGAGTAACAAAATCATGCCGAAGATATGGACGGTGGCAGGAATGATGTTGAAAAGTCCGCAGACCGCCCTGTATTGGGGAACCTATCTGATGAAGATATGCGACGACACAAAGAACCTGTGCATGCAGTTTGAGAGCGTGGTGACAAATAGCACCCTCACCTTCTCGAACATCGCCTTTCTACAAATCAACCAGGAGATAGCCGCCATCCTGAAACTCTCGGAGATAGGCAATGTAGATTGGAAGAAGATGCTGGATGACCTGTCGAAGGTGCCAGGCAACTTCACGGTGGACAATTTGAAAGGCGACATCGACAACCTGTACAAGACAGGAGCCAACCTTGCCGGAGCAGGAATGAGCAATGTAGGCAATGCCCTGTTGCAAAGCAGCCAGTTCAATGAACTTCTCCAAGGCAAGCTCGGTGCAGCCATCGATATTGTGGATAAATACAGTGAATTGTGGAAAACTATGGATAAGAGCATCGGCAATACCCTGTTGGGAATGATTGGAGGCAAGGATAATGTGACAGGACTCTTTTCCCTAGCCAACTATAACCTGACATCGTGGATGACCGACTATCTGGATGAGACAGCCGGAAACTACTACACCCAGAGATGGTATATCGCCCGAAGAGACCAAGGAAGGGAAAAACTGTGCGACTATGTGCCTCCAACCGATAACAACAGCATCTTGAAAGGCGACCACTGGTATAGAATCAACACCAAGGATGCCAACTTCTATCCGAACAGCAACCAGAGAGAAGCAATCCTGCAAAACTCGGAGAACCATGCAGGATGGTCGAGAGCAAAGGTGCAGCAGAAGAACAACCAGAAAGACGGCTTTGTCTATAGCATCAACTACTGGATGGACAGTTATATCATCAGCAGCAAGAAAAAAGGACAGAAACAGAAGGCATACGCCTATGAGATACAGGTGTATAAGAGCTGGAACAAAACAGAAGAAGTGTATGAGGCCGTCTTCGACTCCTATTCGATGGACTTGAACACCTTCAAGGCACAACTGCAAGCCCGGTTGAGTGAATGGAACGACAACGAGGAAGGCTATACCTATTATATAGGCAGTGATGCACGCAACTACTATCAGGCCACCGATGCCGTTAAGCTGAAGGGATGCGAGAGCGTGACCATCAGCGTGACCTGCAGTGACGGTGTGCAGTTGGGGCAAGGAACCACGCAATACAAGTGCATGAAATGTGGCGGTTCGCTGAATGACCACAGCAAGAATTGCGCCATGACAACATCTGTGACAGAGAACGACCTCGACTTATCAGACCTGTATAAGCAGGAGCAGGAAGCCAATGCCAAGGTAGATGCCCTGCAATCGCAAATCAGTCAGTTGGAGAAAGAGAACAAGTCACTTATTAAGCAAATCGCCAATGCGAGTGTGGAAGATGCAGCCAAGTATCGGGAGCAATACAACAAGAACAAGACCGCCATTGAGCAGTTGAGCAAAGAGCTGGCAGCATGGCAACAGAAGCAAAGGGAAATAGAGGAAGCCAAGGCAGAGGCAGGAAAGGACAATGAGGTGGCGACGGACGACTACTATCGCATACCAGCCATCATGAATGACTGCAGGAGTGCCTACAATCTGACTTGGCAAGGAGAAGGAACATGGAGTGGCTATACATATATAAGAAAAGCCACCATGCCCAACATCAACGGCATCATTACCTTCAAGGCAACATTGAAGATAGCCAGAAAGCCGAAATACCTTCTTGGCATCAAGATACACAGAGCCATCATGCAGATCAGTTGGGAACTGACATCGGAATACACCAACACCTCAGTGGTGGATGTGATAACACTCGATGCCAGCAAGACGGAGCAGGAAAAGGCCAACGAGGTGAACAAGCGCATATCGGAAATAGCACAGGAATATCCGTCGTGCAAGATAACCACCGAATATGCCAAGAGCGCACCAGTGGAAGACAACACCACCGATGATACCTATCATCTGCTATGGTCGAGCGACAGACTGGAGATAGCAAGAGAGGTGGACTGCAGAATCACAAAGATATATGCCGACCTGGTGTCGTTGGAGAAGATGATGCACTACAAGCGCAACATCATCGATGTGCTGATGGACATCGCTCCACATATCAATGCCGATGAAGGAAGACGGTTGACACTGGTGGAGAAATGCAAGAAACGCTGGTTAAGGAAAGCAGCGAACACCAAGCATTCGGATGACTATCACGGAAAATTCAATGATGAAGACAATGAAAATGAGAAATAGAAAAGAATACAAGGCTGATGCAGCGGAGAGGGTTGCAGGGTTGGTGAGCAAGAAGCAAAGATTGAGCATTGTGAGGACATTGCTGATAGCAATCATGTTCCTCGCCCTCCCCTCTAAAACATTCGCGCAATGGGGATTTGATGTGAGCAGTGTAGAAGCATACATCAATGACCACAAGAAACAGCGAAGTCTGCTGCTTGCAAGAAGCACCTTGGAGTACAGTAACAAGTTATTGCACAGCTACAGCAATGATGCGACCAAGGCATATAAGGAACTGAACGTGGACCTGGATAAGTACACCAGGGCGTTCGATGTGATAGACGTGCTGTACCAGAGTCTCAGAACCAGTCTGAATGTATATTCCACCTACGAGGGTGTGAGCGACAGAATTTCGGACTACAAGAAGCTGTTGGATGACTACAACAAAAAAGTCATCAAACGAAAGCGCATTTCAGTTGCTGATACAATACTGATAGGTATCAACAAGCGAGCCATAGAGAACATCGCCAAGGAAGGAGAATACCTGTACAAGAGCGTGAGCGACCTGGTGCTGTATGCCACAGGAGCAGCAGCATGTTCGACGGCAGACCTGCTAGTGGTGCTGGAAAGCATCAATACCTCGCTCGACAACATAGAGAAGCATCTGAACAAAAGCTACTTTGAGTCGTGTCGGTATATCCAAGTGCGCATCGGCTATTGGAAAGAAAAGGTGTATCGGACCAAGAGCAAGCAGCAAATACTGGAGGATGCCTTCGGGCGGTGGCGAGTAGCAGGAAAACCTGAAAAATAATTCCTATATATAATAAGGTGTAGATATGGACAGAAAGAAGATAAAGGCAGTAGCCGTCATGATGATGTTGGGCATAGCCATGACAGGCAAAGCCCAAAGTGGTGTGACATACAACCACGACAGTGCGAAGAAGAACCAGATAACGGTGATGGAAACCGGTAGTGGTAGCCTATCGCCAACGGAGTACTACCAGTTGCTGCATAGCAGCTACATGAAATCAGCTGCAAGCAAGAACAAACTCGGTTATCGTACCACGGCAGGTATAGGAGCCTATAATCAGGTGGAATATGCTGAAGCTATCGACTCTGCCCTGACCAAGAGAGCGGAGATAGAAGCACTGAACATGGCAGACCGACAGGTAGATCTAGCATGGAAGGTGGAAGGAAGCAAGATAAACAGCAAGATGGATGCCTTCAAGAAGAACATCGACCGCATCCTGCCTGTAGGCGGATCCATCGGTGACAAGCAACGCTGGACAGAATACTATCATGTCTATGAGACAGCCATCAAAGCCACCAAGGATGCCTATATGCCCAATGCCAAGCGCAAGAAGATGTATCTGCAGATTTACGCAGATGTGGCGAAACAGAATGAGACACTGGTGAAGCAACTGGTGCAGATGTCGAATGCCAACAAGACCAAGGAACTGTTGACAGCAAACGGCAACTACCAGACTGCCAACAAACGAAGCATCATCAGCAGTGCATCCAGCAAATGGCGAGAGGCAGGAATGACAGTGAGAAACGACACGTCATCAGGCGATGACAATAATGGGCCTGATGATGATGACAATGAATTGACAGTAAACAGATAAGAAGATATGGCAGACAACAGCAGTATATTATCCGACTTCGGCATCAATATCCTGGAAGAAGAGATTGATGACGTGATATTCCAGACCAACGAGTTTCTGTGTGATGCTACTTTTACAGGCTCAAACGGACCTTTTTGGTGGGTTGTACAGAAGTGTATGGCATTAGCCGCCCTCTTCTCTATCGTCGTGGCAGCGAACATGGCCTACAAGATGATGGTGAAGCATGAGCCACTGGATGTGATGAAACTATTCAAGCCACTGGTGATAAGTATCATCCTATGTTGGTGGTACCCACCTGCCGATACCGGCATGACGAACAGTGGCAGCAGTTGGTGCGTACTGGACTTTTTGAGTTACATACCAAACTCCATCGGTAGTTATACCCATGACCTATATGAGGCAGAAGCCACACAGATAGAAGATAAGTTTACGGAGGTACAACAGCTTATCTACACTAGAGACACGATGTACACCAATGTACAAGCCCAAGCAGACATTGCCCATAAGGGAACGACAGACCCGAATCTGGTGGAATCGACCATGGAGCAGACTGGTGTGGATGAAGTGACCAATATGGAGAAGGAGGCAGCCAAGTTGTGGTTCACATCACTGACGGCAGGAGCCGTAGTGAACATCGACAAGATCGTGATGCTGATAGCATTGATCGTCTTCCGCATCGGTTGGTGGAGCACCATCTATTGCCAGCAGATACTGTTGGGAATGCTGACGATATTTGGACCGATACAATGGGCGTTCTCGCTATTGCCGAAATGGGAAAGCAGTTGGGCGAAGTGGCTGACAAGGTATCTGACGGTGCATTTCTATGGAGCCATGCTCTACTTCGTGGGCTTCTACGTACTGCTACTTTTCGACATTGTGCTCTGCATACAGGTGGAGAACCTGACGGCTATCACAGCCAGTGAGCAGACGATGGCAGCATATCTGCAAAACTCGTTCTTCTCGGCAGGGTATCTGATGGCAGCAAGTATTGTGGCATTGAAATGTCTGAACTTAGTTCCAGACCTTGCGGCATGGATGATACCAGAGGGCGATACCGCATTCTCTACCAGAAACTTCGGTGAGGGGGTGGCACAGCAAGCCAAAATGTCGGCACAGGGGACACTTGCCCATGTTGTTCATTAAAGGTAAAAAGGTAAAAGAGTAAAAAGGTAAAAAACGAAATAGCAATGGTAATCAAGAATTTAGAGAATAAGGTGAAGTTGGTGACTATCATCTGTAGCCTGTTTTTGGTTGGGTGCGTGTTGATAAGTATCAGCAGCATCTGGACGGCGAAGAACATGGTGGTGGATGCACAGAACAAAATTTATGTATTGGATGGCAATGTGCCAATTCTGGTGCAGCGTACGACGATGGATGAGACACTGGATGTGGAAGCAAAGAGTCATATCGAGATGTTCCATCACTACTTTTTCACGTTGGCACCTGATGATAAGTACATCAAATATACCATGGAGAAAGCCATGTATTTGGTTGATGAGACAGGATTGGCACAGTACAATACACTGAAGGAAAAGGGCTTCTACTCCAACATCATGGGAACGAGTGCCGTGTTCAGCATCTTCTGTGACAGCATCAAGTTTGACAAGGAGAAGATGGAGTTTACCTACTACGGCAGACAGCGCATCGAGCGCAGAACCAATGTGCTGACCCGTGAACTGGTGACAGCAGGACAGTTGAAACGAGTGCCGAGGACAGACAACAACCCACATGGATTGCTGATAGTGAACTGGAGAACCTTGCTCAACAAGGATATTGACCAGAAGACAAAGTCGAACTATTAAAGGTGAAGGATATGAACACAAAAGGATTTAAGCAGATGCTCATTGGGGAGAAGATGCCCGACAAGGACGACCCAAAATACAAGGAACGCTATGAGCGAGACGTGAGAGCCGGAAGGAAGTTTGCCAAGATGTGCAGAATAGACAAGGCGGCAGCCAAAGTGCAGAGGTTTGCTGATTTGCACAAGACTCTGTTCCTGGTCATCGTGTTCGGCTTTGTAGGTGTGAGCTTCGGTTTCAACATCTATCGCATGGCAAGAGCTTATCACTATCAGGGAGAGCGACGCACAGCTACGGAGCGACAGGACTCACTGATAAAGGCTCGCCATCAAAATATGGGGAATGCAAAGAATATAGTAAGAACAAACGATGATAGTCATCATCCTCAAAAAGAGAAACAACGATGAAGCTGACAGAAAGAATCAATTTCAGACAACCCAAGTACATGCTACCTGCGATTGTCTATCTTCCACTGCTCGGAGCATCCTACTTTATCTTCGACCTCTTTGATACCAAGGTGGCGGAGAAGCAGGATGCCAATATGCAGACCACGGAATATCTGAATCCGAACCTGCCACAAGCCCACATCAAGGGTGGTGACGGTATTGGAGGTAAGTATGAGAACATGTTGAACGCCTACGGCAAGATAGAAGACCATAGTGCCGTGGAGAATATAGACCGAGACAATGAGCAAGAAAAAGAAGAATACCAGAGCAAGTATTCGGATGCCGAACTGCAACAGTTGGATGCCGAAGCCAAGAGGCAGGCTGAACTGGAAAAACAGAGAGAAGCGCAAGAAGCCCATGAGCGACAAAGAGAGAATGAGGCGTTGGCAGAGTTGAATAAGGCACTTGCCGAAGCAAGGCTGAAGGGACAGCAAGCCACGCAACAAAACTCTTCGACTACAGCAACAGCATCCGATGAAACAACAGCTACAGCCAAGGGCGGTATCAACATCGAAGGCAAAATCAAGGTGAACGAGAATGCCCGAAAGGAAACGAACGAGAATGACAAGCCAAGTGAGGTGGTAAAAAAGGTGAAGACCTCCTCAGATTACTTTAATACATTGGCAGTGAATGAGAAAGAGCCGACACTGATAAAGGCCATCATTGACGAGAATGTGAAAGCCGTGGATGGAAGCCGTGTACGCTTGCGATTGCTTGATGATGTGGAAATCGGTGAGATAATAGTGAAGAAAGGCGCATACCTGTATGCCATCATGAGCGGTTTCAGTTCGCAGCGAGTGAAAGGTACGGTGAAAAGTGTGTTGGCGGATGAAGAGATAGTGAAAATCAACCTATCACTCTATGACACAGACGGCATGGAAGGTTTGTATGTACCAAGTAGCCAGTTCCGTGAGACCAGCAAGGACGTGGCAAGCGGAGCCGTGACTGGGAATGTGGACATGAACACCACCAATACTGGCAGCAGCTTTTCGCAGTGGGGCATGCAGACCATGCAGAATGCCTATCAGAAAACCACCAATGCCATTGGTAAGGCTATCAAGAAGAACAAGGTAAAACTGAAATATGGCACCTTTGTGTACTTAATAAACTGTAAGGACACCAAGAGCAAGTAAACATTAAACACTACAAAGTAAACATTACACCCATATGAATATCAAGAAGACCATTGGCACACTGATGATGTGTGCAATAAGTGCCACTCCCATGATGGCACAACAGACAAGCGCAGAGAGCTATCAGCCTTGCACATACCAGGAGATGGAGCAGCTGACCGTGAACGAGCAAGTGACCACGGTCATCACAGCAAGTGAGCCTATCCGCTTTGTGGATATATCCACCGACAAGATAGCAGGAGACCAACCCATCAACAATACTGTGCGTTTGAAACCCAAGGAGGGAATGCATGAAGATGGCGAAGTGCTTGCCATCGTAACCATTGTGACGGAACGATACCGCACACAATATGCGCTGCTCTATACCACCAGACTGCAAGAGGCAGTGACGGATAAGGAGATACAACAGATAGAGAAGAATGCCTATAACAACCCTGCCGTAACTTTGTCCTCCACTGACATGGCTCGATATGCTCGTCAGATATGGAGTTCGGAAGCCCATGTGAACAATGTGAAGACCAAAGCCCATAAAATGGTGATGCAACTGAACAACATCTATTCGTCAGGCGACTATTTCTTCCTGGACTTCTCGCTAGAGAACAAGACGCATATACCATTTGATATAGACCAAATAAGATTGAAACTGACGGATAAGAAGACCGCCAAGGCCACCAACTCGCAAATGGTGGAGTTGCGTCCAGTTTTCACGTTGGAGCAGACCAAGCGTTTCCGCTATGGCTACCGCAATGTGATAGTCATTCGGAAAATGACATTCCCGAATGACAAGCAATTAACCATCGAAATGACGGAGAACCAAATCAGCGGTCGCACCATCTCATTGAAAGTAAACTACAGCGATGTGCTGTCTGCCGACTCATTCAATCCGATATTTCTGAAATAGAGCTACGCTAAGTGATTCAGAATAGGCAGTTGAAGACAACGCTCAATCTTAGCCAAGGTTTCGAGGGATAGGTTTTCCTGTCCTTTGAGTACCTTGGAAACATATTGTTGGCTGCAGCCCATGAGTTCAGACAATCGCTTTTGGGTTATACCCAATTCCTCCATCTTGTCGAGCATCATCATTGCAATGTGCTGAGAATAGCGAAGCCATGACTTGTTAGCCATGCGCCACTCTGCATTCTCACGCCATTTGGATGGAGTTGAAGACTGATGTTCTCTCAGTTTAGAAACAATTTCGTTTGTAGTTCTCATAATAACCTCCTTTCTATATGATTTCATTCAAGAAGTCCATGAAGGAATCCTTGTCGGCAATATCGTTGTCAAGTAAGAAACGTCTCACCTTTTCCATTCGGGCGAGTTCAACCAAAGTATGTTCACGTTCCTGCATGGTACGAGTCAACTTGATTGCACCGCCAGTGATAATGTAAATACCCGGTTCGAGTTTGATAGCATAGATGCGGAGCCAAGAAGCATGACGTGGTGTATTACGCAAGCGTGCCTTCTCTTTGCCCAACAGCATTTCCGAAGTACGACTATTCTCCAATGGGCGGAAAATCTTGTCAAGGTCAGCATCTGGAGAAATATCCATGATGAGACATTGCAAGCGTTCGCTATCTTCAATCGTATCATAGATGGCTTGATTGACATCAGTGATTTTGAAGTAGGATGCCAAATCATCAATGTTATGCTTGAAGAAGCTACGCAACCATGTAACATCGTTCCATTGCCCAAGAATTGAGTCAAGAACGTTGTCGAGGCAGTCATCATATCTGACAGCCCAAAGGTGCTCGTTTTCTGTAATCAGGTCGAATGTCATAATCTTATTGTTTTATAGTGCGAAGATACAACAAATAATTGAGAAATACAACTTATAGGTTGATTATTTAAGAATATTTATGGAAGAAAGCAAGGAGTTACAAGGATTTTACAAGATATTCAGGGCGGTCATCTACATATCCGTGTTGATGGAGTTCTTTGAGTATGCCATAGACCCAAGGGCGATAGACGGCTTTGGCGGTGTGGTGTGCGACCTGCACGACCGCATCAAGCAGTGGTTCATCTACCATGACGGCAACCTGGTGTATAGCAAGGTGGTGACATTCCTGTTGGTGTGCATCACCTGTGTAGGCACGAGAAACAAGAAGCATTTGGAGTTCGATGCCCGAAAGCAAGTGCTCTACCCTTTGGTAAGTGGCGTGGGACTGCTGACACTGTCCGTGTGGCTCTTCGGCTATGCGATGGACACTCGTCTCTATGCCCTAAGATTGAACACCATTCTCTATATGGTGGCAACCATCATCGGAACGGTGCTGGTGCATGTAGCCTTGGACAACATCTCGAAGTTCCTGAAGGAAGGATTGATGAAAGACCGCTTTAACTTTGAGAACGAGAGTTTTGAGCAATGCCAGAAGGAGGAATATAACAAATACAGCGTAAATATTCCCATGCGCTACTACTATAAGGGTAAGTTCCGCAAGGGATGGGTGAACATCGTGAACCCATTCAGAGGCACATGGGTGGTGGGTACACCAGGTAGCGGTAAGACATTCTCCATTATCGAGCCGTTCATCCGTCAGCACAGTGCAAAAGGTTTTGCCATGGTCGTTTACGACTATAAGTTCCCTACCTTGGCAACCAAACTGTACTATCACTACAAGAAGAACCAACAGTTGGGCAAACTGCCAGAAGGCTGCAAGTTCAATATCATCAACTTTGTGGATGTGGAATACTCCAAGCGAGTGAACCCG
>JAIINY010000322.1:0-2986 GCA_022741625.1 Prevotella sp.
CGCCAACTTCTGCAGACTATCTTTCTGTTTGCTCCTTCTGGAAGCATATTGGTAAAAACAGGTAATATTTAAACGGTTTGACGAATCTCATATTTAACCTCCATGCCAAAGATATCTATTACTTCTTGAATTTTCATATCAAGTAGTATATTATATTGTACTTTTTGTGCAAAGATAAGAAATGTTTTTGGATTAAACAAGCAAAAGTATCATATAATGTTCTTTTTATGAAAAATTATAATTTCATGAGATTTTATTTTGGTAAGGAGAGGTGTCACTTGCAAAGTGAGGTAAAGAGAAATTATGTAATGGCACCCAAGATGGCACTCAAGGTGGCACTCAAGGTGATACTGAAGGTGTATGCGACAATATGGTTTAAATTATGAATAATGTAAAAATAAGTATCGAATTACGAATTCTCAAGGGTGTCATGAATGGGTAGTGTCTTTTTATGAGCTTAAGCCCATAGCGTCCGCAGTACGGACGCTATGGGTTCTCTATATAATGTAGAGCCTCAACTAAAGCATTAAATTAATACATTTCTTTGAATCAAAAGACTCAGATTCTCCATGACTCACATACCCAAGCTGATTCGAAACACATTGAGTATTTCCTATTATCCTGTCTATGTTACGATGAGAATGACCATAAATCCAATAGTCTATTCGGCTATAAGCAATGAAGTTCCCCAGCTCTGCTGTGAAAGCACCGTTTATCGGACTTCCCTTGAAATCCGGAGACACCAGTTGAAATGATGGAACATGATGCGTTGCCACAACAATATGCTTTGCCTGGATCTCACTAACAGCCTTTTCGATGAAAGCACGGCACTTAGCATGCTCTTGATTAAACCGTTCACTGTTTATCACAACGCCACAATCCTTAATACGGTAGAAATCATTTACTCTGCGCTCGGTTGAAAAAGCATCCTGCGGCTCTATATATCCCCATAGTGTAGAAACGATGAGGTCTGTTTCATCCGAAAGATGTATTACTGCATTATAATAGCATTTGATATTGTGCCGAATTTCCATGCACCATCCATCATGGAGTTGCCCCAAGTCATAACCCAAATAAAACTCATGATTACCTGGTATTACTATTACTTCCTTGAAATTCTCTGAAGCCCAATCCCAGAATGGATGCTTGACAAAGCCTTCATCACCTAAATAGCCAGTATCTCCAGCCAACACCAGGATGTCAGCAACTGGCTGAAGAGGATGAGTCTCCAAATACAGGGTATTCTCCATGAATTCCAAATGCAAATCTGAAGCATATTGTATCTTAACCATGACCACAACATTGATTTCTTAAGTTGTTCTATAATCTGCAGGCTTGTCACATTGCCAAGACCTGCTGACTTGATGAAATCGGCATTAGGCAAATCCTGCATGATAGCATCAAAAAGCACGAGGTACCTGAGCATACAAATCCTCATGAATTTCGCATGCCGTACCACCTATTATAACATAATTGTCCTCAAAACCTTTGAAGAACTCCTTGAATGTATCTATTCCTCTTACCATGACATTTCATTTATCAATCGTTCCAACTCTATTTGTATTCGCTCATCTTCATTGTCTTTCAATGACAGATAAAGCGAGAGCTTATCAACTACTCCTTCTGTACTTAACATTTTGGGGTTATACTTCCATACTTGAATTTCATTTTCGCCAAACTGCTTGTCGGTTACGATGGCCAAAGTTTTCAGTTCTTTCTTTGTAACAGCCCAACATTGCCTTGATTCTTCATTAAGCATCGTGTAGGAAGCCAGTGCATTCACTCCACTTATCTGTTGTCCTTCAAGTATAGCATCCGTATAGTAAAGCTGCTCTATCGGAGAAACCAACATTGGCAATGCTTTATTCCAAAGTTCCCTATTGCTTATATCAATTTGCACCGTCTTGGTCTTTGTTCCTTCCAACTTAATCAGATCTTTGGAAACAAGCCAGCGTAATGATTTGTTTGCGGTCGCATAAGAAACGTCAAACTTATTGCTCAGTCCATAACCTGTTGCCCCAACAATGGATTCAATCTGCAAATGATAAAGCAACAAACATTGGGCAAAGGGAGGAATGGTTTCTTTCAAATCCAAGCCAACCTTTCTGTCTGGTTTGATGTCAAGCAAAAGAGATGGCAGGAACATTTGCCTGTTGGGGATAACAAAGTTAACTTTTTGTGCCACCAATCTAACCTTATTATAAGATGAAATGCATGGAGTGATTAATACGACGACGAGCTGTGTCTGTCGATGTATAATATCCAATTGTTTCTTCAACTGGGCAGGTGGCACAGAGTCACCATCCTTTAGGTAAGCCATCAAAATGTGCTGCCCCAAAATACATCCTTTATAAAAAGAGAACCTGGAAGAAACATTCATAGGGATTCTTTCCAACAAATCTTTATCTGCTGGTTCCAAAGTTACATTTTCGCCCAACATATTATCGAAATATGCAGCTGTTTCATCTATATAATATTTAATATTGCACATAATATCGCCACTAATATTACGTGCAAATATAGTGATTATATTCTGAATATCAAAACTTTCTATTGAATAAATAAGATTTTTTAAGATAATTATGGAGTGCTCCTAATTTATAAATTAGGTTAAATCCAGTCCACTAGCCCTAACAAAGCCTAGCAATATGAATCCTTTTCTGAATATTTTTTGTATTTTTGCAGATATATTGCGCTGATATGGAGTTGAGCATGGCTTATCTCCCTAGATTATAGGCGCATAATTATCTAATGATTAGAGCATGAAGAAGATATTATTCCTACACGGATTCTTTGCCACGGGCAGTTGTCCGATGGCGAAAGCCTTGAAAGAGGCGTTTGAGGGGACGGCGGTGGTGCTGACTCCCGACCTGCCATTGCACCCCAAGGAGGCGCTGAGGGAGATTCGCTCCATCATCGACCGGGAGCAGCCCGACTTGCTTCTGGGCAACAGCTGCGGCTCTTTCCTCGCCCAGATGCTGGCTCC
>JAIINY010000029.1:0-17601 GCA_022741625.1 Prevotella sp.
CCTGGAAGCATAGAGTAGATTTGCCGCTACGGCGCACACCTATCACGACCTGAGCCTGCGTACTGCCCAAGTCTATTTGCGCCTCTTCGGGTCGATGACACAAAATTTCGCCTCTACGTATCTCCAGTTCTTCCTGCTGATCAGAAAGAATCTGTTCTAAGTTTCTCTTATCCAGCATAATAACACTTACTTTTTCTGGATGCAAAGATAAGAAAAAATAATGAGGAATGCCTTATTTTACATGTTTTTAACTACACAGAACGCCTTATTTTACAAGTTTCGGCATATTAGAATGCCTTATTTTACATATTTCAGGGTATTCCGAATGCCTTATTTTACAAAACATTTTATTTTTAACCATTATGCTTGGCTAATTCGGATTTTCTTTGTAACTTAGCAGCGCAAAACGTAAAGCATGTAGGAATATGGCAAAAATAGTAAATTTCTATCCTGTAGGAATACAGACATTCTCGAATATCAGAGAGGGTGATTATCTCTATATAGATAAGACCAAATACATCGTTGATTTTCGAGAGAAAAAAATGAGGTATGTTTTTCTGAGTCGTCCGAGACGATTCGGCAAGTCGCTCTTTGCCTCTACCCTTCAGGCTTATTTCGAGGGAAGAAAGGAACTTTTCGAGGGATTGGCTATTGCTGATTACGAGAAGAAATGGGTGAAGCATCCTGTATTCCATTTCGATTTAAGCGGTGCCAAGCATTTTGATGCAGATGCCTTGAACAATTATCTGAATCTGCAGCTTTTGCCCTACGAAGAGATTTATGGTAAAGGAGAAGATGAAATCCGTCCTAATGAAAGACTGGATGGACTCGTGAAGCGTGCTTACAAGCAGACGGGCGAAAAGGCGGTGGTCATCATCGATGAATATGATGCCCCATTGCTGGATGTGGTACATGAAAAGGAAAACCTGCAACCGCTCCGCCGCATCATGCAGAACTTCTACAGTCCTCTGAAAAAGCTCGACCCATACCTGGAGTTCACCTTCATCACGGGTATCACCAAGTTCTCGCAGCTCAGCATCTTCAGCGAACTCAACAACCTCGACAATATCAGTCTGTTCGACCAGTACTCTGCCATCTGCGGTATCAGCAAGACTGAGCTGACCACGCAGATGAAACCGGACATTGAGGCTATGGGCGAGACTCTGGGATTGACGTATGAGGAGTGTCTGGAAGAGCTGACGCAATTCTACGACGGATATCATTTCAGCAAGAATTCTGAAGATATTTTCAATCCGTTCAGTCTGGTGAAGGCTTTGAATGCACAGGATATTGCTCCTTACTGGTTTGGTTCCGGCACTCCATCCTTCCTCTTGAAACTATTGGATAAGTATCATGTCAATCTTTCTACTTTAGAGAGTCAAGAGACAGTATTGAGTTCCTTCGATCAATCTACAGAGGAAATGACAGATGCCTTGCCATTGCTCTACCAGAGCGGCTATCTGACCATCAAGAAATATGAACCGATGTTTCAGGAATATACGCTAGGCATCCCAAACAAGGAGGTACGCGACGGACTGCTAAACTCATTGATTCCCCATTATGTGAACCCTCGCCGTTCTGACAACAATGCCTTCCTCTTGGGATTCTGCAAGGCGGTTTATAGAAATGACATCGAGGCGGCACTGGAGCACATGCGCACGTATATGGCTACGATACCATACAATTTGGAGAATCATAGCGAGAAGCATTATCAGACCATCTTCTATCTGATGTTCAGCTTCCTCAACATCTATATCCGCACAGAGGTGAAGAGCGCCATCGGCAGGGCTGATGCCGTGATGCACATGCCAGATACGATCTACGTCTTCGAACTGAAGGTTGACAAGAGTGCCGAGGAGGCTTTGGCACAGATAGACGAAAAAGGCTATATGCTGCCATATCATACAGAAGGCAAGCGACTGGTAAAAATCGGCATCAGTTTTGATAGCACCCAGCGTACTATCAGCGATTGGAAGATTAAGGAAGAAGGATAAAGAAAAAAATAGGGGGTGTGTCATAAGTCACATCCAATACGCCCTGAAAGAAGAGTGTGTTTTGCATCCACACGCCCTGGGCTAGGAGCTTTTGGGCTTTCAGCCCGTCCTCGGCTGCCATTATCTAGACTTATGACACACCCTCTTTAAAAATATATCTTATTCCAGTGTCAGCCACCCATCTTCCGTCCAGTTGATTTTCTTCTGAACCAGGATGCTGGCACCATTCTTCGGCACGCTGTAACCATGGCAGAAGAAGAAATCGCCATCAGGGAAGGAGTAGGCAGAACAATGACCCATCGCCTCATATTCCTTCTTGTCGCCTTCCAGCAGCAGGGTGCCACCGCCATTGCGCATATCCTTTCCATCCTTATCCAGATAAGGACCAGCCACCTTCCTGCTTCTGCCCACGGCAACACGATAGGTACTCTTCATACCCTGGCAGCAGTAATCCCAACTGACGAAGAGATAGTAATAACCACCATGCTTCATGATGAAAGGAGCCTCGATGGCATTGGTGCCGGCATCACGGGAGGTAGGATTGGTAGGCACATCCATCTGATTGAGCGCATAACGGCGGGCAATGGTCTGAGGCTTGGCGCCCTTCTTCACATGCATCGTCTTCTTGTCTAAAGGAATAAGCTGGATACCATCCCAGAAAGAGCCCCAGGTAAGCCAAGGCTTTCCCTTCTCATCAATCACAAAATTCGGATCAATGGCATTCCAGTTGTCTCTACCACCCTTTGAAGATATGAGGCAGCCCTCATCCTTCCATCCATCAGTATCGGCGAGCGAAGAATTGCTCAGCAATCCGATGACAGAAGTATTCTTGCCAAAGGTAGAACAGGAATAAGCCATATACCACTTATTCTTATACTTGATGACATCAGGTGCCCAGGTATGACTCTCATAACCCGGCACACTATCATGGGTCCATGCAGGAAAAGCACCACGAGCCTCATCCTTCAATACCCCCTGCGGATTCAGGGTCCAGTGCTGGCGGTCAGTAGAAGTCATCTGAGCCACTCCATGCCCCGTGCAGTAAAGATAGTACTTGCCATTCTCGTAAGCTATCACAGGATCGTGGACCATTGGTGAATCCACCACAACCGGCTGTGAAAGAGCCGTCTGCGCCTTTGCGGAAACGGCGGAAACGGCACAAGCCGCCATTAAGGGTATGGAGAGAGCCCATACTCTGATATCTTTAATCAAAAAATTTTTCATACGTCTTTTTGTTACTGTTTATAGGATTACTTACTAAGTTGAGTTATTAAAAAAGGGAGCTGAATGCTTCACAGCTTAGCTCCCCTAATGAAAATCTAAAAAACCGCATCTGCGGCCAAACTTTTAAAAACTAACTAAAGATCTTAATTCTTCTTTCCCCAATAGCTTCTGTTGCCACTCACTCCCGAGTAAACGATGGTAACCTTGCGAGGACTTGCCTCCCAATCTACCTCACGCTGAACCTTCAGCTTGGTAGTACCGATGGTCAATGTGTTGGAAGAAGCATCGAAGCTCCATGCCTTGACATTGCTCCAGGCAGAACCACCCTCCATCACGCCATTACTGCTGAGCTTGAAGGTCTTGCTGGTCTTCTGCTTGCCATACTCATAAGAGAGTTCGATACCTTCCCAGGTTCCCTCCAGTTCGCTAGCGGTGATTTTCGCCTGTGGTACAGCTCCATAACGCTCAGGCATCACGACAGGCCATCCGTTGCTATCCCACTGGATAGAACGCACGCCACCCATCATGATAGCATTGCTGGCTGCAATACCTGCAACATTGGCAGGCATACGCTGCTGGGAAACATAATACCAGTTGCCTGCACCATCATCGAATACGGCACAGTGACTGATACCTACCCAACCGCTTCCTGCGCTGAACTTGTAAGGATGAGTCAGTACGGTAGGTTCCTCATTGGCACCCTTGGCAGCATCGGTAATCTTACCATTCATGGTCTCATACGGACCATCTACGTTCTTGGAACGGAGCACACGTGTATTGTAAGGAACTTCCAGGGCATCGTAAGCAACGAAAAGATAATAATAGCCATCATGATATACAATCTCCGGAGCCTCGGAACCCTGCCAACGGTTATTCAACGTACGGGTAAAGATGGTCTTTCCGTAAGCAGCGATATCATCGGCTGTACCCCATGGGTTAGGCAAGGCAGCCTTGGTCTTACCCGTATTGGCATCAAGCTCCACAGCAGCGAAACCACTGTGCCATGAACCATATATCAGCCAATGCTTTCCTTCTGGAGTGATGACGTAAGTAGGGTCGATGGCATTATATTTGAAATAGCAGTTTGCCCAATCATTTGATTTTACCTTGAAATTCAATCCCTTGTCAGAAGCGTTGGTGATGACATATCCCTTATCTTCCCATTTGTTGGAAGCCGGATCGCTGGTCTCCATCAGTCCGATGAAGGCACGTTCACTCCAGGTTCCGTCACCATTGATGGTGCCAGGACAGGTGATGGCATAATACATACGGTAAAGATGGTCGTTGACCTTGCGCACGCATGGAGCCCAGAAACCGAAGTCCAGGTCATTGGCGAAATAGCTGTCAGGACGTTCAGCCACTCCCATGCCCCTGCGGAATTCATTGAGCTTTGTCTTTATCCAGGAAGGCAAGCCCACCATGGTGGCTCCTACAAATTCCCAATCTACGAGATTCTTGGAGCGGCGGCAGAAGAAGTGTCCGTGCTTGTTGCTGTTGCGGATATCCTTCTGATGCACATTGCCATAGCTGGCATCAGTCTGATACATATAATAATATCCATCAGATGCCTTAACCACCGTAGGATCGTGCATATTGGCAAGATTCCACTTCGAGCGCTGTGTCCAGGCTGACACCGATGTATAATTATCATTATAGGTAGGACATTTGTAATTAGCCAGTTCCTCTGCTGTCTGATCACCAGGAGTTGGTGTAGGGGTTGGAGTCGGTGTAGGAGTTGGAGTTGGATTCACAGGAATCTCCGGATCATCACTGCTACTGCTGCATCCTACCGCCAGCGTACAAGCCAGCAAAAGGGCAAATATATGAAGCTTTTTCATTTTTCTTTTCGTTTAGTTAGTTTTATTATCTTCTTTTCTGAAAAAAGGCAGACCTATGGGAATGTGTTTCCGCATAGGTCATGCCTTTATTGTTTTCAAATATCTACATGAACCACGTTTTATGTTTTATCTGCGGTGAGCACGTGTATAGTGCTTGCGGGCAGAAGAAGCTGCATTAAACTTCAAGTGGCTGCTATCAACGGTGAAGGCTACATTCAAATCGCTAGGATTAATGGTGTTGATACCCAAGTAGCTCTGGGTAGTTACGCTACCATCATTACCTGTAACGATGGCCTGAATATCGGCAGTACCATTGTTACAGTTGGTTACGAACAGCTTCACCTTTGCACCGTTCATGGTTGCGAGCCAGGTAGCCAAATCACCCTGTGTTCCGATAGGAGTACAAGCTGCATAACCATCACCCCAGCCATAGTTATCGGCACGAACCACTGCATATTCTGCCAAATCAGCCTTGCGGAGGATGACCACATAGTTGTTCCAGTTGTTTGCACCGCTAGAATAGTTGGTGAAGTTGAACTCGAATGTTTCACCTGCAGGAATCTTCAAATCATTTGTAAATTCTGTCCACCAGGCAGTAGAGCAGTCCGCTGCACCAAGAGAAACTGGACTTGGAGTAACCGCCTTGACAGCAGACTTAGCCACATTTACTTCTACGGTAGCAGTACGGCCATTCTCTGTAGTGATAGTCACCTCGTGCTTACCCGCAGTAGCAGGGATTCTTGAGAATGTCAACTTAGAGTTATCGAGAACAGCATCCTCGCCTTCCACATATTTGGCAGTAACCTCCATACCTGTAGGATCGAAAGCCAAGGTGTGGTCAACGCCCTCAAGAGCAGAAGAGTTGAAGAAGTAGTAATTGGTATGTTCAGGAGCCTTGGTTACGGTAATGCTCTTAATACCAGCCACAACGCTGAACTTAGCATTGGCACTGATGGTCTTATCAGCAGCCTTGCCCAAAAGGGTCTTGTTCAATGTTGCAACAACATACTTCTCTCCCACCGTCTCCATATCAGGAACAACGATGAATTCAAGATCACTGGCAGCAACTTCCTTGACAGCGCCATCAGAGTAAGTAACCTTCGCCTTCAATGTAGAAGTGAATTCCTTCACAGAAGTTCCCTTGTCAACTTCGGCTGGAACATCAAGCAATTCCATTGACTCAGGCTGCTGATCCTTTACATCAGCCACATCCATCTCTGCCTTGTCGAATACATAGTGACAACCATCGGTAGTGAAGTCGAGATAGAGGTCTGCACTCTCAACTGGAATACCCAGATATTTCTGGGTAGAAGTCAATCCTTCAGTACCGGTAACCTCAGCTACAACATCTGCTGTATTATCACCATAGTTGGTTACGGTTACGGTTACCTTGGCACCATTCATCTGAGCCAGCCATGCTCCCCAATCATCTGATGCCGAGTTGCTGTGAGTAATAAGAGGACCACCATTTCCACCAACAGCATCACCCCAACAATAATCATCAGAACGCATTACTGCATACTCTGTCTTATCAGCCTTGCGAAGCACTACAACATAGTTGTTATAGTTATTTGCACCAGAAGTATAGTTAGTAAATGTCGTAGAATAAGACTTATTACTTTCAATCTTGACATCAGCATCCAGGTGAGATGTCCACCAGGCATCGCTATTATCAGTTGCACCAAGGGTAGTTGGCGAGATGGTAGGCGCAGTACCCTTGTTGCTATTGGCGATTGAATCTATCTTTTCAGAAAGCCAATCAGGTCCATTGACACTAAACATGTCACTTCCCTCGCATCCTGTCAATGCAGTCAAAGCCATTGCTGCCACACAGAAGACAGATGCTATTTTATTTAGGTGTTTCATATTTTATATATTCTATATTGTAAATATATGATTTTTAGGTTATCTCATGGGCAGGAAATGCTGCTCCATGAGATAAGCTGTATTGTTACTTACCCAAGTTTACTACTGGGTGAACTGTCCAACCTCTTCCGAAGAAATCAGTAGAGTTGTCTGTATTGGTATTCGCAGAGTTACCAGCCAGGTTAGGGTTATCGTTCAGCAAGCCCTGATAGATTGGCAGGAACTCATGACCCGGTACGTATGTATCGTAAGAGCTCTTCACCTCAGGATCAACACCTACCAAAGAGTAGCTGACTGCTTCCTTAGCCTTGTATGGAGAACGGCGGAAAGTTCCGTGTTCCTTCAACTGAGCCAAACGACCCTGATCATAGAAGAATCCCCAACGAATCAAATCGTAACCACGACCATACTCGCAACCGAACTCCTTAGGACGCTCTACATTGGCAATCTGCTCGAAGAGCTTATCCTTGCTATTGAAGTCTGAAAGCTTCAAGTCTGCCAGGTTAGCACGCTCACGAACCTGGTTAATCCAGTCGATAGCCTGCTGTGTTGGACCATTCACCTCGTTCTCGCACTCTGCTGCACGGAGCAACACGTCTGAGTAACGCATCATACGGAGGTTGATACCGCAATGCAAACCTGTTGTCACTGTACTGTAAAGATTGGTACGGAAGTTAGTCCACTTAGCGATAGGAAGACCTCCATAGTTGTTATTCGTTACAACTGTATCATTAGGAGTCATCTGAGTGGTATAAGCCACGTTACCATTTTCGAATCCTTCCCAATCACTCTCGTAAGTACCGATGGTCCAATAGAGTCGTGGATCCAACTTACCTGCTGTGGTTCGCTCCTGCTTGAAGAGGTTGTACAACCATGGAGATGCTGAGAGGTCTGCCCATCCACCGAATCTACCTGGAGCAAAGTTAGACTCTACGGCATGACCCTGTGTAGCGTTAGGACTGGTATTGACAGGAGTCCACTCATCATCCACACCCTGTGAACCGTAGTCGAGATACTGAATCTCGAAGAGGCTCTCGTCGTTGTTCTCGTAAGCAGAACCCTCACGGAAGTTGTCGCCATAATTAGCCATCAGCTTGTAAGAGCCATACTTCTTGTTCATGATGTCCTTGAGTACAACGAGTGCATCGCTATACTTATGGCGCTGCATCAGAGTGCGGGCATAGTAGCCGGCAGCAGCACCGCAGGTAGCACGGCCCTTGGCCCACTCACCACCCTCATCACGTGATGGGAGGAGCGTCATCGCCTCAGAGAAATCCTTCTCCACCTGATCGAGCACCTCATCATAAGTACTGTTCTTGCCATAGAGACCATCCAGAGTAGAATAGTTGGCATAATCAGTAATCAACGCAGGATTCTGAAAATATCCTGCCAATGTATAGTATGAATAACCACGGAGGAAGAGAGCCTGTCCCTTGATGCGCTTCATGCTTTCGCTGAGTGAAGCATCATCGCCTGTGGTACGTGAAAGGATGAAGTTACATACATTAATAGTATAGTAAGCCTCACGCCAAGGCCACATGGAGATTTCATCTGTCACTGGGTCGTTCATATCATCGAATGGCATGTACCATACCTGTGATGAGTTCCATACCTCATCGCCACGTGTTACATCAAGGGTATAACCCACACGTGCCGAAGAACCTTCCATACGAATATGGTTGTATGCTGCAATAACGCACTCTTCCAAATCATCAGCATTGAAACCGAAGGTTCCGGTGGTCTGCTGGTTAGGATTGGTAACATCCAACTTGTCCTCGCATGAGGTGGTAGCCATAGCACCGAGGCCAAGGAAGAGAGCTAATGATAATTTATATAGTTTCATATCAAATGTTCTTTTAAATAATAATTCTCGTAGTTTTCCTTATCTCTTAAACTATTAGAATGTGAAGTGGAGACCTGCCATAAATGTTCTGGCACTTGGGAAAGAGCAGAAGTTGTAACCTGGGGTAAAGGTACCGCCGGCATAGTCCACATTATATCCATGATAGCCTGTGAAAGTGTAGAGGTTCTGTGCTGATACATAGAGACGTACACCACTGACATATCCACCAAACCACTTGTCTGGGAAGTTGTAACCCAACTCTACGTTGGCAATCTTCCAGTAAGCTGCATTCTGAATCTTGCGAGAGCTGAAGAGGTCGTTCCATGCCAATGTTGCATTGTTGGCAGCGTAGGTACGTGGAACACTTGAAAGGTAGGTACCATCCTCTGACCAGCGGTTGGCATCCAGCATGCCTACTTCCTTGTTACCATAGCCGTAGCAAGAGTTCAAGCTATTATAGATATCATCTGATACGTGATAGTTCAAAACTCCGTAGGTAGAAATGTTGAGGTCGAAGCCCTTATACTCCATGTGGGTGCTCAAACCGAAGTTCACCTTTGGAAGACCACTGCCCAATACGGTCTGGTCGTAAGCATCGATTACGCCATCAGGGGTTCCTTCAGGACCAGAAATATCCTTATAGAGGCAATCACCTACATTAACACCCTGCTGGGTAGCGTGACCATCGAGATCTGCCTGTGTACGGGCGATTCCCTCGTAAACCCAACCATAGAACTGACCGATTTCCTGACCTACGTAGGTAGCGTATGCACCAGAGATGTAAGAGTCCTTACCGATACCCAGAGAAGTTACCTTGTTCTTCAAGGTACTCAAGTTGGCACTGATGTCATACTTGAAGGCGTGATCACGGTTGCGATAGGTTGCGCTGAACTCGAAACCGCTGTTCTCCATAGAGGCTGCGTTCATGGTAACAGAGGTATTGGATACACCAGTCTGTGCAGGAACAGGAACAGAGTAAAGCAAGTCCTCTGACTTATTCATATACCACTCGGCAGTAAACTCCAGGCGGTTGTTGAACATCGCGAGGTCGATACCCACGTTGGTAGTCTTCTTCTTCTCCCATGCGATATCATTATTCACAAAGGTAGAAACGGCAGAACCGGTTACAGGACTGTTGCCGAAGCTGTAAATCATGTTGTTACGGTTCATGGTAGCCATATACTGGTACTCACCGATATTCTCGTTACCGAGCTCACCATAGCTGGCACGAATCTTGAACATGTTAACGATATCCTGACTGATTGGGAAGAACTTTTCCTTATCGAAGCGCCAGCCCAAAGATACAGATGGGAAGGTTGCCCAACGGATGTTCTTGCTCAAGCGGGAGCTACCATCACGACGTACTACTGCAGAAATCAGGTACTTCTCAGCATAGTTATAGTTCAAACGGCCTACGTATGATGCCAGACTATGCTTATACTCGTATGACTCTGAGTAAGTGTTCTTGGCATTCTGAAGCTGGAGGAAGTAAGGCTCTGTGAAGTTGATACCCCAACCTGTCAAGAGGTTGGTATTCTCCTCTTCGTATGTCATACCGGCAAGCAGGTTGATGTTGTGCTTGCCAATCTTTCCATCGTATGTAATGGTATTCTCAATCAGGGCATCGCTGTAGTTGCGTGAACCCTTGGTAAGACGCTCGTTCTCCTTGGCAAGATATACACGGTTGCTCTGGATCCAGGAAGGAATCCAGGTCTTATCCTTTGCCTCTGTCTTGCTGTAAGAGAGGTTTACATTATAGTGAAGCCCATGGTTCTTGCTCTTGATACCTACCATACCCAACAGGTCAACATCAGCAGAAGCTGTACCTACGAAGCGGTCAACCAAGGTATTGCGCTGCAGGAGGTTGTTAACCAACAATGGGTTAGAAGCAGAAATATCTCCGTGGATGCCGTCATAGTAAACACCATAACCGTATGCATCGTAGCGATAACCGTTGGCAGCACCAACCTTGTCATCGAGAACCCATGTTGACTTATCGTAAGCCTTGATGGTTGGCTGCATCAGAAGTGTACCACGGAGCACGTTGGTTACATCACCATACAGACCCTGGACATACTCTGAGGCATTGGAAAGACCCATGTTGTCCTGGTTAGAGTGAGAGTAAACCATGCTTGTACGGAACTTCACGAACTTGGTGTCCATGGTATTGTTCACACGGGCTGTGTAACGCTCGTAGTTAGGACCTGCACCTTCCAAGGTACCCTTCTGGTTATAGTAGTCGAGAGATACATTATAAGTACTGTGTGAGCTACCACCGCTGAGGGCTACGTTGTGATTCTGGCGGATACCAGTCTTGAATACTTCGTCAAACCAATTTGTATTGGTAGCATCCTGGAAGTGATACTTGCCATCCTCGCCCATCTTGTAACCACCAGGCAGAGGAGTATTGGAGTTAGAACAAGCCTGACCCAGATAGTTGCTATACTGGTCGGCGTTCATCACGTCATATACATCGCCAGGAATCTGGTCAACACCAAAGTAACCAGAGTAGTTCACCTTCAGAGGCTGGTCTTTCTTACCATTCTTGGTTGTGATGATAACAACACCATTAGCTGCACGAGAACCATAGATGGCACCCGCAGAAGCATCCTTCAAGATCTGGATGGTCTCAATATCATTAGGAGAGAAATCACGGATAGTGGTACCCATTGGCACACCATCGATGACATAAAGAGGAGCTGTGCTACCGAAAGAACCGATACCACGGATACGTACGCTTGGGTCGGCACCTGGCTGACCATCGGATGTAATCTGCACACCAGCTACCTTACCTTCGAGCATGGTAGAGATGTTGGAGTTAGATACCTTCTTCATCTCCTCTGCATTGACGATAGCTACAGAACCGGTAAGGTCTGCCTTCTTCTGAGTACCATAACCCACTACGACAACCTGATCGAGCAACTGGTTGTCTGAAGAAAGCTGGATAGGTTCAAGGATAGCGCGTCCGCGAACGGCAATCTGGCGCTCCTTGAAGCCCAAATAGCTAACCAAAAGAGTAGCGTTAGCTTTTACTTTGATCTCGAAGTTACCATCGAGGTCAGTTACAACACCGGTCTTGGCATCCTTGGTCTTCACTGTTGCACCAATCAGAGGTTCGCCCTGATCATCTACAACCTGTCCCTTGACTGTAATCACCTGGTCCTGTGCTACAGCAGCCATAGCGGTCATCGGGGTTACGAAAGAAGCACCACCGACAGCACCTAGGCATAGCATCATAGAGAATAATTGTTTCCTCATTGCTTAAAACTTTTTAGGTTTATGATTTTGTTTATTCTAATTTTCTTTGGTTTGTTAATTTTCAAACGGTTTGTTTGTTACAGCAAATCGGTTTGATCGTTAATTTTCGGTGGCAAAAGTACAATTAATCACTATTAAGTAGGTGGACAAACGTAAATAATAGGTGGACAATCTGCATAAACAGTAGATTTTTCCGTTTATTACGCACTTATCCACTTGTTGTGCTCCCACACATACAAAACAAGGAGTTGCTTGACTTAAATCAAGCAACTCCTTGTTGTATTTCGATTTCTTAACAATTATATACTTCCAAACACACCTACTCGTCGAGCGAATCCTTATAGGAAGAAGGCGACACACCATACTGCTTGGTAAAGCAACGGGTAAAATACTTCGGATCATTGAAGCCCACACGATAGGCTATTTCCGTGATGTTCCGGTTTGCCACTTTTTCTGTAATCATCTTCTTCGCGATGTCGAGACGATAGTTGCGGATAAACTGGGCGGTAGGCTGACCAGCCTCAGCATTCAGCATCTTACTGAGCACACTGCGGTTCATCCGCATTTCATCAGCCAACTCCTGCACACCGAACTCCGAGTTATCGTAGTTCTTCTCCATCACCTCCATCACGATATCCATAAACGGACGCTCCTTTTCGGCTACCTGTTTCCTGTCAGCTTCTATCGACTTCTTCTGACTATCCTGATAGCGCTTCTGGTTCTCCAGAATCATCTGGATGCGACTCTGCAACTTACCCGGCTCATCACTATCCTTCAGAGCAGCCTCTATCGGACGATAGAGTTCCTCCACCTCGCGTTCGCGCATCTTCTCCATTCTGCTGGTATAGATGTAGAGCAGGAAGGCGATGAAGGCTATCACCATCAAGGAGACAAACCACCAGCTCTTCCAGAAATAAGGAGTCACCTTGATATCTACGGAAATAACCTGCTCCTTATCGGAATCGAAGGAAGGAATATACTTCACTTCAAACTGATAGCTGCCCGCCGGCAAGGTAGAATAGCGCACACTGTGCTGCCCCGGTTTCAGCTGAACCCAATCGTTCTCATATCCCTTCATGCGATAGAGATATACACCCTGACTCTCGCTGCCATAGTTCAAGGCAGAAAAGAAGATTGTAAACGACTTGTCGCTCTCATGGATGCACAACCTTTTGGCAATGGATATATCATCGTCCAGATAATCACTGCCGGCAAACACCGGCTGGTTATCTACCAGAAGTTCGGTAAAACGTAGTCTGGCTAAGTTATGAACCGCATGGTTCACACCCGTAACCGCCATCAATCCCTCATCGGTACCCAGGTAAATCTTACCCTTGGCATCACGGATGGCACCATTGAAATAGAACTGCGAACTGAGCAGTCCGTCCTCACGGGAATAACTGCTGAAGGTCTCAGTCTTCGGATTGAAGATGGAGAGTCCATTATCCGTGGCTATCCATAACATACCCTGGTTATCCTCTACAATACCCTTCACGGTATTGTTGGCTAATCCATTATTCGTGGTGAAGGACTTCACGTATGTCTTTCCCTCCTTATTATAATTATAGCAATACAAGCCGTAGCCATTGCTGCCCAGCCAGATCTTGCCATCCTTCGCCAGACAGAAAGAGAGAATCTTGTCTATCACGCCACTCTCTGGGGCATCCAACTTATACTGATGATATTCGACGGCAAACTCGCCCTTTCCACGAGAACGGGACTTCAGATTGATCTCCACCATACCCTGCACACATCCCATCAGGAGCTTTTCATCTGGTGTAATCAGGTTTCCGATGCAGCCACGCACATCCAGACAGCCCTTGAAAGGCTCTATCAACTGCTGACGCTTCAAATCGTAGAAGAAGAGACCATCATTGGTTCCCAGCCACATACCATCATTGATAGGATCATACACCAGTGCTCCTGCAAAATTCAGGAAATGCTGATGCTTGGCATCTACCACAAGAGGAATGATCCTGCCCGGCTGCTGGAGATTCATCACTGCAATGCCCGTACCCCAGGTGCCTATCCACAGATTTCCCCGGTTATCGGCAGCAAGCGTGGAAACACTGTTGTGGGGCAAACCGGAATTTGCCGTTGTATAATGGATAAAGTTCCTGCTGCCAGGAGCCAGAGCATTGAGTCCGCCCTCTACGGTTCCTACCCACAGGGTGCCATCTGGGGCTGCATACATCGCATTCACCGCATTCGGAGAAAGACTGGCAGGATTCGCTGCATCGTGCTTGAAAAATTCCAGTTGCAACTGGCGTGGTGCCAACTTGGTGATACCACCTGTTTCGGTACCTACCCAGATCTGTCCATCCTTAGACAACAAGCTGTTCACAAAGTTGCTACTCAACGGATTCACACTACTGTTGGCATTCCAATGCTCTATCATACCAGTCTTGTCATCTATAATATCCACACCACAGAGTGAACCCACCAGGAGCTTATCATCCTCTGTGATGGCAAGACTCGTTACCACCTCATGCTGGAGTGAATGAACTGTGCCTGAAGCATGAAACTCCTGTTTGGCACTATTATACAAGCCACGGTTGGTTCCCAACCAGATTTTTCCATGATGGAAGATGATAGCTCCAGCATATCGGAAATCTAGCTTTGGGAACAGAGAAGATATATTCTTAGCCACCAACTGATTGTTCTTGACCGAGAATTCACTCACTACTCCATTGTTACACATCACCACCGTGCCATTGCGATACACATCGCAAAGACCGAGATCAGGAGCATTGAATGGATAATCAATAAATAAGACACTATTCACCTCGCCCTTCTCATTGAAGGAGAAACGGGTAAGGAGATTGATGGATAGCATCCATACATTTCCCTTGGCATCGCAATACATTCGGGTGCAAAGGTTCTTGAGTGCCTTGTTGAGCTGAGCTTCTACTTTTTCATTCTCACAAGGTGGAATGACGGGCTGCATCGTTTTGAGGTCGAGCACCTGCGGACCTTCCTCGAAAGCTATCCAAAGGCGCTTGAAATGATCTTCATACACATTGCGACAGCTATTGCTTCGCAGACTGATACCGGATGAGCCCAGATTGAAGTTCATATAATTGAATCCATCATAACGTACCAGTCCACCGCCATGCGTACTGATCCAGACGAAACCGTATGAATCCTGGAAAATATCATCCGCAAAATTATTAGGCATTCCTGCCGCCATATTGAGATAGCTTACATTAAAGCGACTAGGAAGGCTGCCTTGCGCAAAACTGCTCAAGGTTATGAATAATGCTGCTATCAGGGAAAGAATGTATCTAGTCATTAATTTCTTTTATACCATCTGCTTGCAAAAGTACGAAGAATATTTGAAACAAAAGAATAAATACAAGAAAAAAGTGCCTATCAGTGTAAAAATACACCGTTAGGCACTTTCTTGAGTTTTTTCTAGAATTCGAGTATCATAGTCTGGCGAGGACGAAGCTTCACGTTCTTGTTGATCAGAACGGTACGGCCATTCGTTACATCCGTAGCCTTCTCTGCATTGCCGATAATCTCTGCATAGCGGGAAACATTCAGTTCGTTGGCTTCCTTCTTGCCATTGATGATGGTCATCACGCACTTTTCCTTATACTGGCGGGCAATGACATACACACCCTTCTGTGGACAGAACTGGGTCTGCTTGCCTTTGGTGATGACCTCGTTGCCCTGGCGCCAATGCAATAATCGGCTGAGCCAGTCGAACATCTGGTTTTCAGCCTGTGTTCTTCCTTCGGCAGTAAAGGCATTGTGCTTGTCACCAGCCCAACCTCCAGGGAAGTCCTTGCGGACATTACCATCGGTTACGCTCTTGGTACCATTCATCAACACCTCAGTTCCATAATAGAGCTGTGGGGTGCGGTTGACGGTGAGGAGAAGTGCCAGTGCCTGCTTCAATGCCAGGGTATCCTTGCCTTCACCCAGGAAGCGGTCGGTATCGTGGTTCTCTACGAATGCCATCACGCTCTTTGGGTTCGGATAGAGATAGTCGTAGCAGAACACGTTGTAGATGCGGTTCATGCCGTTCCACCAGTCATCGGTCTCCTCGTTCTTCGCACTGTTGATGCGGTCGAAGAAGGCGAAATCCATCACGGTAGGCAGATAACTGTTCTTTTCAGAAAGCTTGCTATCCTTTTGCCATGCGGCAGTATAGGCAGGCTCGGTCACCCAAGTCTCACCCACGGTATTGAAGTGAGGATATTCCTCGCCCAGCACCTTCATCCAGTGTGCCATCGCATCACGGTCGGCGTATGGATAGGTATCCATGCGGATGCCGTCGATGCCCACGGTCTCTATCCACCACTCACTGTTCTGAATCAGATACTTGATGACGTGCGGATTGCGCTGGTTCAAATCTGGCATAGATGGAACAAACCATCCATCCACGGTTTCTGTAAGATCTACCTTGCTGGCGTATGGGTCGAGCACAGGAGTCAACTTATAACTGGTCTGGAGATACTTGTCGTTTACCTTGGCAGCACCATCCACGGTACCTATCTTCTTCTGATGCTCAGGAGTCTGATTTTCCGGAGCAAGCCATTCTGGAGCATTGAACCAATCCTTTGATGGCATATCGGCTACCCAAGGATGATCGAAACCGCAATGGTTGAAAATCATATCCATCACCACCTTCAATCCCTTCTTGTGAGCCTCAGCAGTAAGCTGCTTGTACTCCTCGTTGGTTCCGAAGCGTGGATCTACACGATAGTAATTGGTGGTAGCGTAACCATGATAGGTACTGTTCTTGCCATCATTAGGACTGTCATTCTCCAAGACCGGAGTAAACCACAGGGCGGTTACGCCCAACTGGTTGAAATAATCCAGATGCTGGCGGATTCCCTCCAGGTCGCCACCATGACGAAGACTTGGTGCCGTGCGGTCGCAGGTCTTGTCACGCATATTCTTGAATGCATCGTTCTTCAGATTGCCATTGGCAAAGCGGTCGGGCATCAGCATGTAGAGCACATCCTCGTTAGAGAAACCGATGCGCTTGTCACCCGCCATCTCACGGTTCTTCAACACATACTTCACCTTCTTCGACTGCTTGCCCTGCTTGAAGTTGAGCGTCATCTCTCCTGCCTTGGCACCATCGAGATTGAGATACACCAGCAAGTAGTTAGGAGAATCGAGGCGGGCGATGCTATCCACCTTCACACCCGGATAATCTACCGTAATATCGGCATTCTTAATATCCTTGCCATACACCATCAACTGGAGCGAAGCATCCTTCATGCCCACATACCAGTCGGTAGGTTCAATGCGGTTTACATTGACTGCCGCATTCATACTTATTGCGCTACCCATAAGCACTAATGAAGCTATTATCTTTTTCATATTTTACACCTTATTATATATAGACTATTTCTGATAAAGAATCAAGGCAGACTGAGGGGCAACCTCTACTTCCTTGCCAGAGATGAAGCCCAGACCTTCCTCGTTGATGACACCATTGCAGCAAGCCACGGTGTAATTGCCCTCAGGAATCAGCATCTTCTTTGCCTGCTTGTTGAAATTATAGATGACTACGATATGCTTCCAGACATCAATGCCCTCCAGGCTCTTGAGCTGGAAA
>JAIINY010000323.1:0-2966 GCA_022741625.1 Prevotella sp.
GTATTGAAGATTGGTAACGATGTATTGTTCAAGGACGAGAAGGTGCAGGTAGATCGCATCACCGGTCATGGCGGTTTGTTCAAGACCAAGGGTGTAGGTCAGCGCATTCTTGCAGCAGCCATCAACTCCCCTATCTCTGTCATGGAGACTGCAGGCGAAGGTGGTGCTTGGGGTATTGCCCTGCTCGCAGGCTATCTCGTAAACAATGCAGAGAAGTTGAGCCTGGCTGATTATCTCGACCAGAAGGTATTTGCCGGCAATACAGGTGTAGAAATTGCACCTACAGCAGAAGACGTAGCTGGATTCGACAAGTACATCGAAACCTACAAGGCTGGTCTTGCCATCGAAAAGGCAGCTGTAGAGAACAAGAACTAACTTTTAAGTGGACTCAGCAACAAAATATCAATACGTTTGTGGGGGGAATCAGCCTCCACAAACGTATTATTCTAAAAGTCAATAAAAATTTAAACTTATAAGAATGATGAATAAACTCTTTGCAACCACACTCTTATCTACAGCGGTTGCATTCTCAGTTCAGGCTCAGGATGTAACAGGAACTATCCATGCGAACCAGGGAACTCAGAAAATCAACCGTGAAATCTACGGACAGTTTGCTGAGCATCTGGGTAGCTGTATCTATGGTGGACTGTGGGTAGGTCCGGAGTCGAACATTCCTAACACCCAGGGGTACCGCAACGACGTGCTCCAAGCTCTCAAGGACTTGAAAGTGCCTGTTTTAAGATGGCCTGGAGGATGCTTCGCCGACGAATACCACTGGATGGACGGAATCGGTCCGCGTGAGAATCGCCCTAAGATGCAGAACAACAACTGGGGAGGAACCATCGAGGACAACTCCTTCGGAACCCACGAGTTCCTGAATCTCTGCGAGATGCTGGGCTGCGAGCCTTACATCAGCGGTAACGTAGGTTCGGGAACGGTAGAGGAACTGGCTAAATGGGTAGAATACATGACCAGCGACGGCGACACTCCGATGGCAAAGCTCCGCCGACAGAACGGACGCGACAAGGCATGGAAGGTGAAATACCTCGGAGTGGGCAACGAGAGCTGGGGATGCGGTGGAAACATGCGCCCAGAATACTACGCTGACCTCTTCCGCCGTTACTCCGTATATTGCCGCAACTATGATGGCAACGAGCTCTACAAGATTGCATCAGGAGCCAGCGACTATGATTACAACTGGACCAAGGTGCTGATGGACCGTGTAGGTCACCGTGCCAACGGAATCTCCCTACATTATTATACTGTAACCGGCTGGGACGGCAGCAAGGGTTCGGCTACCAAGTTCAGCAACGACGACTACTACTGGACCATGGGCAAATGCCTCGGCATTGAAGACGTGATCAAGAAGCACGAAGCCATCATGGACAAGGCTGACCCTAAGAAGCAGATCGGTCTGCTCGTAGATGAATGGGGAACCTGGTGGGATGAGGAACCAGGAACCATCAAGGGTCACCTCTATCAGCAGAACTGCATGCGCGATGCTTTCGTGGCAGCCCTCACGCTCAATGTGTTCCACCGTCACGCCGACCGCATCAAGATGGCAAACATCGCCCAAGTGGTAAACGTGCTCCAGTCTATGATCCTCACCGACACCAAGGGCACCGGTCACATGGTTCTCACTCCAACCTACCACGTGTTCAAGATGTACAAGGACTTCCAGGATGCTACCTATCTCCCTATGGACGTGAAGTGCGATTCTATGGATGTTCGTGGCGATGATCACGCCAAGGACGGCAGAAAGATTCCAGTGGTTTCTACATCAGCTGCCAAGAAGACAGACGGCACCGTAGTGGTTTCACTCGCCAACGTAAGCCTCGACAAGGCTCAGGAGGTAGTGTTCAGTCTCGATGGTCTGAAGGCTCCAAAGACAGTGGCAGGTGAGATTCTTACCTGCAAGAAGGTGAGCGATTTCAACGATTTCGAGCACCCGGATGTTGTGAAGCCAGCAACATTCAAGGATGCAAAATTGAAGAAAAACACCTTGAAAGTGAAAATTCCTGCAAAATCTATCGTAGTTTTGAAAATAAAATAGTACTTTTGTAGGGTAATTTGCTCTCATCATCAGTTCTCTTCTCCGTAATAGACTGATAAGCAATCAGTTTCAGCAGAAAAACAATAACAACAACATTAAATACAATTGTATGATGAACGACATTAAAGTAATGAATCATGCAGCAGATAATATCCGTATCTTGGCTGCTTCAATGGTAGAAAAGGCAAACTCTGGTCACCCAGGTGGTGCGATGGGTGGTTCTGACTTCATCAACGTGCTCTTCTCTGAGTACCTGGTTTATGATCCAGCAGATCCAACATGGACTGGCCGCGACCGCTTCTTCCTCGACCCAGGTCACATGAGCCCAATGCTCTATGCTGGTTTGGCTTTGCGTGGTTTCTTCTCAATGGAAGACCTCAAGCAGTTCCGCCAGTGGGGTTCTGTAACTCCAGGTCACCCAGAGCTCGATCTTCAGCGTGGTATTGAGAACTCATCTGGTCCTCTCGGTCAGGGTCACGCACTCGCAGCTGGTGCAGCTGTTGCCGAGAAGTTCCTTGAGGCACGTCTGGGTTCAACCATGATGCAGCACAAGATCTACGCATACATTTCTGATGGTGCTGTAGAGGAGGAAATCTCTCAGGGTGTAGGTCGTATCGCCGGCAACCTCGGTCTGAACAACCTCATTATGTTCTACGATTCTAATGACATCCAGCTCTCTACAGAGTGCGGCGTTGTTATGAACGAGGATACAGAGATGAAGTACAAGGCTTGGGGCTGGAATGTCATCAAGATCAACGGTAACGACGTGGCTCAGATCCGTGAGGCTCTCGATGCTGCCCAGAAGGAGCAGGATCGCCCTACCCTCATCATCGGTAAGACCGTAATGGGTAAGGGTGCTCTCCGCGCAGACGGCACAAGCTACGAGGCTTGCATCAATACTCACGGTGCTCCT
>JAIINY010000030.1:0-17527 GCA_022741625.1 Prevotella sp.
CTCGCAGTGGACACCCTTGCTATTGGCTATACAATTCCCGCTATTAGGGCTTGTTTGGGACTTGCACCCATTAGAATAAGCTCATGCCGAGCATACTAAGAAAGGTTCCTTTGGGGAGTAACATCCTCGAAGGGACCTTTTTTCATGCATGCATTCCCCAACTTTTTGGGGAATATTTCCACATGGTTTCCTCATATTCCACACCATTCATTTTTGGCACAAAACGCATAAACACCTGATTATCAATACAAAGCCATTTTCTCATCTTTTTGGCATGCAGATTGTGACTATGATGATCGGGTTCGATAATGAATCCACAAACAAATAAGTAACATCAATTAGTAACAATTTAAAAAAGATAAGATTATGAAGAAGTTTATGTTTGCAGCTATCGCAGCTTTGGTTATGGTTTCAGTAAGCAACGTTTTTGCATCAAGCAAAATGGTTAGTAACGCTCAGGTTGCTCCTGTTGATACAGTAGCTCCAGATGCACCTTCAGATTCATTGGCAGTAGATGCTCCTGTTCAGCCACAGGCTGCAGCAGAGGATTCTACCCAGCAGGAGAATGCAGCAGAGGAGACTCCAACAACAACAGAAGAGACTCCATTTGCAACAGAGGAGACCACTCTGCAGGAAACTAATGAGCAGAAGGAGACTACAGAACAGCAGCCAGCAGAGCAGGCAGCTGCAGAGCAGCAGACGATTGCTGAATAATAAAAATAGGAAAAAACTGTTCATTTTACAGGCGTTATACAAGAAAGAATAGATTAGGTTATTTTTCTTAAAGGTAATAAGACTTATTCAGGATTCCATAGAATTTACATGATTTTCAAATATAAGATAGAATTTTAGGTTCGGTTTAGTGAAAAGTGAAGTCTGTTGGCAGTGATACCAGCAGACTTCTTGCGTTTTTGGAAACCACCTTATACTATCGCTTACCCTCGGCTGAATATGGCACGAGATACACCTTTATTTCATGAGATTTTATTTTGGTTAGGAGAGGTTGTCTATCCACGGACAATCTCCCTCTAAGCTGCGCAAAGCATCAGCCACTTGGCATTGCCAGGCAACAACGGTTCAAAAGGAAATTCTTCAACCATTTTACATTTTCTCCTTCACAAGATACAACACAACTGGCAGGTGATCGCTATAACCATTGAGCCATCTACCACCAGCTGTGGTACGCAGAGGAGCTCCCTTGTACTGTCCTTCCTGCTGAATCAGATAGTCTCTACGGAACACTTGGTGCTTCCAATACTTCAGGCTACTATAATCCTTGTTCTTCGAATCCTTATTCAAAAGACTTGGCGAAAGCACAATCTGGTCAAAAAGATTCCAAGAGCCATTATAAAACAATGTGCCCTTACCTTCCTTAGCCAGGATATTATACCATGGATTGTACATATCATCAGGACCAACCTCAGAGATTTCAGCCTTGGCTTTCAATACCTTGTGCATACTCACATTTGTCGGATCATCGTTCATATCACCCATTACTAAGACCTTCATCTGTGGATTTAAGCGAAGCAGGGAATCCTTTACTACTTTAGTTTGACGAGCGCCACTCTCACGATAGAACGAACCAGAAAAACGGCTAGGCCAGTGACACACAATGACTGCCACATCATCGCCACCCATTTCACCACGTACGGTAAGGAATCCACGAGTCTTATAGGCAGAATCCTTTGCCAATTCCTGGACATAAGGAACCAACTTTACATTCTTGACAGAGAAAAGTGCAGGATTATAAAGTAATGCACAGTCAATACCACGCTTATCAGGACCCTCAATGTGACAGAATTGCATATTGCGAGCCTTCAAAGGAGGCTGAGCTGTAAGATCTTTCAAGACATTGGCATTTTCAACCTCGGCAAGACCAATGAATGCACATCCCACATGAGGCAACACATCTGTACCCATATCAGCAAGGGCCTTAGACATATTTTTCAATTTATTGGTATACTTCATACCATTCCATCCCTTTGCCGGCAAGTACTCGTAATCATCCTTACCCGTATCATGACAAGTATCAAAGAGATTCTCCTGATTATAGAATCCAACAGCATACACCTGAAACTGCTTACCACTAGAAGCCTTTGTTTTCTTCTGGGCAATAGCACCTAAACTTATCAAAAGTAAGGCTGCCAAAAATAACATTTGTTTTCTCATACTACCTATTTTAATTAAAGTTATATACTTTACTATTGTGCACACAGCACTCAACTGTGCCATTTTTCGGGCAAAGTTAGTACAAAAACCGCAGATTTCCCCATAAAAATGAATATTTTTTCAGAATTCATTAAATTTTAACCAAAAAGACTTTCTTTTTCAAAAAATTATTTGTTACTTTGCAACATTAAACATATAATTTATAATTATCTTTAGGCAAGAACCTTACAAAGGTACAGTCCAATAAGTAATTATTAATTCTTAATAACGATAAACTATGCAAAAGAAAGTAAACTTAGCAACATTAGCACTCTTTTCCTGCACGCTTGCTATGGCTCAGAATGAAAAAACAGAGCAAAACATAGCACATGGACTGGACGAGAATGCCTTTACCTTCTCGGAGGCACAGTTGGGTGAGGACGATGACATATCTTCGAATGTCACCATCCTCAATTCTACCAGCAACGTTTACGCCAGCAAGGCAGGTTATCTGTTCTCGCCCGTCCGTTTCCGCTATCGTGCCTTTAACCAGAAGTACAATGATGTCTATATTAACGGAACAGCCATGAACGATATGGAGACTGGCCAATTCAGATTTTCCAATATCGGCGGTTTGAACCGTTTTTCCAGAAATGTGGACTTCTCTTTACCTTTTGAAGCCAACAATTACTCAATGACAGGAATGGCGGGTTCAAACAACTATGATTTCCGCGCAGGAAGCATGCAGGAAGGTCAGTATGCCAGCGTGGCAGCTGCCAACCGCAACTACACACTTCGTGGATTATATACCTATGCCAGCGGCTTCAATGAGAAAGGTTGGGCTATTACTGCCGGATTGACCTATCGATGGGCCAACCGTGGCTACGTAGAAGGAACCTTCTACAATGCGCTCTCTTATTTCTTCGGAGTACAGAAAAAGTGGATGAATGGTCACTCACTGAGCTTCTCTACCTGGGGTAACCCTACAGAAAGAAGCACTCAGGGAGCATCTACCGATGAGGCTTACTGGCTCGCCAACGACTACTATTACAACCCATACTGGGGTTATCAGAACGGACACAAGAGAAACTCACGCGTAGTAAACGACTTTGCACCTTCTGCCATCGCTACATGGGACTGGGACATCAACGACAAGATGAAGCTCACAACTTCTCTGTTTGGCAAGTATTCTATGTATAAGAGTACTAAGCTCAACTATAACAACGCCGAGAACCCACAGCCAGACTACTGGAAGAACATGCCATCGGCTAACTTCTATGTATGGGGAGACTTCCAGAACGGCAACAACGCCTACAACTGGGAGAGTTGGAATAACGCAGTGAACTACTGGCAGGCAAGCAAGTCGAACCGACAGATTGATTGGAATCGTCTCTACTATTCTAACCAGCAGGCTGCAAAGAAGGGGCAGGAAACCATGTACTATCTGCAGGCAAAGCATAATGACAACCTCAATGTCAGTTTGTCATCAACCTTGAATACCAAGTTGACCAAGAAGTCAAACTTGGCTACAGGTCTCATGCTTGGCACCAATAGCAATCGCCATTATCAGACCATGGAGGATATGCTCGGCGGAACCATATTCCACAACGTAAACTCTTATGCTATAGGTGATTATCCTATCACGGACCCACGTGTACAATATGACCTTAACACAGCTGGCCCAAACAACACCGGTAAACTCGTCTATGAGGGTGACAAATTCGGTTACGACTATCGTATCGATGTAAACAAGGCGAATCTCTGGAGCACCTATACCAGCGAATTCTACCGCATGAAGGCAATGCTGAGTGGCCGTATCGGTTATACCGGCATGAAGCGACATGGATATATGCGCAATGGTATGGCAGCCGATAATAGTTACGGCAACAGTGAGACAGCCAACTTCCTGGATGGCGGTATGAAGGGAAGTCTTAATGTAGACTTAGGCAGAGGTCATGCTTTCAGCATTGGCGCTGGCTACGAATGGCGTGCACCTATGGCTAATACTGCATTTATTGCACCAGAAATCAACAATGATTTCGTAACCAATCTCAAGAACGAGCGTATCTTCAGCTCAGAATTCAGCTATCAGTATCGCAATGCATGGTTACACGCCAATCTGAGCGGTTACTACAGCCGATTGGAGAATGTAACCGAGTGGCAGAACTTCTACAACGATGACGAGAACTCATTCACATACGTAAGTATGACAGGCTTGAAGAAGGAATACTATGGTTTGGAGGCAGGTTTGAAGTTCAAGCTCACCTCTTGGCTCGACCTCAAGACCTTGGGTTCTATCAGCGAGGCAAAGAACATTAACAATGTAACAGCCAACTATATGCTTTCCAAGAGTGCTGAGGTTTACACAGACAAGGCTTACATTCTTGACATGCGAGAGAGCGGCACTCCACTCACAGTGGGAAGTATCGGCTTGAGTACACATCTGAACGGATGGTTCATCGATGTAAATGCTAACTACTACGATCGCATCTATCTCTCTTATTCTCCTAGCTACCGCTACGAGAAAGTGCTGAAGAACCGTCAGTCGGCTCACCAGAAGTATCCGGAGATATTTCCTGCTGTAGTTTCAGAAGATGGAAACAGCTGGTTGCCTGAAGCTGTAGCACAGGCTAAGGGGCATGGCGGTTGGATGGTAGATATGAGCATCGGCAAGAGCGTAAGATTGAAGAAGGGCTCACTCAACTTCAACCTCATGATTACCAACCTCTTCAACAACCAGAAGATGGTTACTGGTGGCTACGAGCAGAACTCACGCTCCGGATATACCCTCACCACAGGCGGAGAGGTCAACAATGTTCGTATTTATCAGTTCTCAAAGAATCCTAAGAAGTATTACGCATTTGGTACCAATGGTATGTTCCAGATAGGATACCGATTCTAAAAACTATATGACAATGAAAAAGATAAAATTCATAGCAATGGTCCTAATGGCAATGACGGGATTGATGCTTGGATCATGTATGGGTGACAGCTACGCTGACCCTGATATGGGTGAGACTATCCCAGCCACGCCATACGGCAACAACCTGCTTAAGGAGAAAAACGTAGTTTCAATTGCACAGCTCAAGAGCGATTATAAGACTACCATCAATGGTGGTGGCTACAAGCTCATTGATAAACCAATGATGATCAAAGGTTACATCACTGGCAATGACATCAGCGGCAACCTCTATCAGGAAGTTGCACTTCAAGATGCATCCGGAGCTATCCTCGTAGACATCAATGCCGGCGGACTGCATGGCTATCTTCCTGTAGGACAGGAGATTCTTATTGATCTCAATGGTCTCTATATCGGCAGTTATGGCAAACAAGCTAAGATTGGCGGCATCTACACCAACCTGAAGACAGGTGCTACATCTGTAGGAAAGATGGACCGCCCTACCTGGCAAATGCACTTCAAGCTTCTTGAGGCGGCGGATGCCAGCAACGTTGAGGCTGAAGAGTTCGACCTTAGCAAGGCAGCCGATGCCACCTACCTGGAAGAAAACTCAGGCAAGCTGATGACCATTAAAGGCGTGAAATTCAACAGCGCCAACGGAAAGACCGTTTGGGCAGCCAATGATGAAACAACAAACCAGACTCTGAAGGATGCTGAATCAGGTCAGTGGATCAGTTCTAATACTGTAGTAGTAAGAACATCAGGTTATGCAAGATTTGCCAATGCCATCCTGCCAGAGGGTGCCTTCGACATTACGGGTATCTTCACTAG
This sequence comes from Prevotella sp., assembly GCA_022741625.1. Taxonomy (GTDB): domain Bacteria; phylum Bacteroidota; class Bacteroidia; order Bacteroidales; family Bacteroidaceae; genus Prevotella. The sequence continues at coordinate 5,879 of JAIINY010000030.1, forward strand.
ATATAATAATGTATGGCAGATTATCCTCCGCAATACCGATGATCTTAAACCTGTTGTACTCGACAAGAGTGGAACTTTGGACTACGGTAATGCCACTTACTCTATCTCCGTAGATGGAAAGGTTGGTGAGGGCAAGACCCTGAAGGAATAGCAGAGATTCAACTCGGGCAATCAGCTCATCAGCATCAAGTAAATTACACATTAATATATAGTAACAAATAAAAAATACAACAATATGAAAAAGTATATATTTTCAGTTTTGATGGCGGCGATGGCTGCCTTCACATTCAGCAGTTGTGAGGATGTGCCAGAACCTTACACAATGCCTATCAAACCCGAAACTGGCGGTGGCACTACAGAAGGTGTGCCCAAAGGTACCGGTACTGCAGCTGATCCATATAACAGTGTGGCTGTTATCAATTACTGTAGGACTTTAGAGGCTGGCGTTGAGTCAGACAAGGAAGTCTATATCAAGGGTAAGGTAGTAAGCATCAAGGAACAGTTCTCTACCAACTTCGGCAATGGTTCGTTCTACATCGCCGATGATGAGACCAGCGAGAAGTTCTACGTTTTCCGCTCACTCTACCTGGGCAACAAGAAGTGGACAACCAACGATCCTGAGCTGAAGGTAGGCGATGAGGTTGTGATTTGTGCCAAAGTCATGAACTACATGGGTAACACCCCGGAAACTGTAGCAAACAAGACCTATCTTGTATCTCTGAATGGCAAGACTGCAGGTGGAACAACGCCTGATACGCCAATAGCAGGAGAGGCTAAGGGTGATGGTACTGCCACCAATCCATTCAATAGCGTTGCAGCCCAGAAATATACTGCAGCTTTGGAAGCAGGAGTCGTTACCGACAAGGAATTCTACATCAAGGGTAAGGTACAGAGCATCAAGAATCAGTTCTCTGCAGACTTCGGCAACGGTTCATTCTACATTGCCGATGATGCCAACAGCACCCAGTTCTATATCTTCCGCATCTACTACTTCGGTGGCGAGAAGTGGAAGAAGGGCGATATGACTCTGAAGGAAGGCGACGAGATTGTAGTTTGCGCTAAGCTCCTCAACTTCATGGGCAACACCCCAGAGACCAATCAGGGCGGAAAGCTCATCTCCGTAAATGGTAAGACCAGCGGTGAGGGCGGTGGAACTGTTACTCCTGACCCTGAACCAGGCCCTACACCGGGAGATGTGGAGACCGGAACCAATGGTGGATTCGAGACTTGGGCTGAGGGAAAGCCAACATACTGGAATACCACTTCAGCAGGTAACGCAAACTTAACACAGAGCAATGACGCTCACAGCGGCAAGTATTCTGTACAGGTGGCAGGTGTAGCATCTGCAAACAAGCGACTCGGTTACAGAGAATTAAAACTCAAGGCTGGCAAATATACACTTAAGTTCTATGCCAAAGCAGCAACAGCAACTGGTGCATCTGTTTGCCCTGGACACGTTGCAGTAAAAGACGGAGTTGTAGATTCACAAAACTATATATACACCAAACAGTATGTCAACGTTAGCAACACAAAGTGGACCCTCGTTGAACAGGAAATCGAGATTGCTGCAGATGGAACCTATAGCATTGTCATAATGAATGCCAAGAAACCTGGAGCAGCGGTTCTTATTGATGACTTCACTTTCACCATAGGTAGCACAGTCATTATTAAATAATTTTTAGAAAGAAGAGGAAATATTTGGTAGCGCGAATTCAACAAAAAAGTGTAACTTTTCACCTTGAAATTGTTATGAACCGTTATGGTTAAGTTGGAGAAGTAATAGATACCTTTTTCATAAGGATATATTATTATCGAAAGATACAAAGTGCGTTCCAACGTAGTTGCATCTACGTAGGAATGCTCTTTTTCTCTTCTTATACATTTAGGAAATTACTTTTTAACTTCTTATTTACTAGAAAGGAATCTCCTACTATTATTCAGAAAGGAATCTATAACATAAAACAATTACGAGAAATGAAGCATACTAAGTTACTTATTCTCTCGCTTGTCGCAGCAATGACATTCTCTGCATGCGGTACAGATGACTCCCTGCAATTTAACTTCCCTGATAAAGAGAATAACGGTGGAGGAAATACTGGGGGAGGGGATAATTCAGGCAATTCTACAGACAAGAACAACAGTAATAAAAATATGGCAAAAGCTAATATGCCACAAGTGTTAAAGAACGCTCTCGGTGGACTTGAGTTCCCTAAACTCAAGAATAACGGAACAAGCTATGCTATTGTTCACATGGATGGGGACATTGTAAACTTTTCCAGCGAATGGGATGATGATATGAAAAGCCAGCGTTGGAGCTGCTATACTTTCAACACCACCAACAAAGCTTCAAACGTAGACCGCTGGAAGCCATCATCAGATGAACGCAAATACCCATGGGACACAGATTTAAAAGCACAGTGGGGAATCACGGATTTCACAGAGGATCCTACTCCTACCCAACAAGGCTTCGACCATGGTCATATCTGTCCTTCTGCCGACCGTAGGCAAAATCTTACGCAGCAGAAGCAGACTTTCTTCATGACCAACATGCAGCCACAATATGCCAACTTCAATCAGAAAGGCACTTGGTATAAAATGGAAGAAACACTTCGCGGGCTAGCTCCTAAAATTGATACCGATACTCTTTTTATCGTAAAGGGTGGTACTATTGATGCTGTAGGTAGTGAAAGCAACCTCATCGGATGGAAAAAACAAGGTGCATCCAGCGACGTAAAGTTACCAGGCTACATCCCAGTGCCAAAATATTTCTTCGTTGCAGTACTGAAAAAAGAATTCAATACAAAAACTCAGAGTTACGGCTATAGCGCCTTCGGTTATTGGTTTAAACATGAAAACAAGGCATTCGATTCCAAGAACGACAAGTTAGGCAATTATGTAGTCAACATCAAGACCCTGGAGGAGCGAACAGGCATCGATTTCTTCTGCAATTTGCCTGATGACATTGAGAAGCAGGTTGAAGAAATGGACGTACAAGCTATAAAGAATATCTGGGGATTCAAGTAAGGAAAACTAACTCTCTGATATTAGATAAAATATGTTACGATAAAAGAATTGTCATTCTGCCACTTTGCAAAATCCAAGTACTTATTACTACACTTGACATTTTAGTAGAGTGGCAGTTCGTAACTACTCTTTTACCTTTGCACATAGGTTGCCTAACGCCCACTTTTCAACCATACAGGTCGAAACAATCCGTGGCTTTCATATTCAGAAAAGCCAAGGATTGGTTTCAGGTTTATACCGATAATCCTTTCAGCTGCCTCAACTGACTCTCCGACAATCCCGTAATTTCCATCACCGTCGCAGCATCCATACCTTTTGCCAGCATCGTCCTAGCAATCTCGAGGCTTCGCTGACTCATTCCTTTCTCTATACCCTTCTCCATTCCTTCAGCAAGTCCTTCTTCTTTTCCTTCTCTCTTGGCGGTATCAATCGAATTCTTGATGTCGCGATATGCCATTTTGCTGGCTTCGTACTCACGTTGTTCCTGCGGAGTAAATTTTGCTATCTCGGCTAGTGCAAAGACCCTAAAGAATATTGCCCAAAAACAAATTCTATATTTGGGCATTCGTTGCCCACCCTATGGGCAATAGTTGCCCAGCACACGGGCTGCCAATGCCCACATGGTGGGCTGCGGATGCCCGTGTAACGGGCACAAGCAGACCAACCGGAGGGCATAGAAAGACCAACTGATGAACTAAAAAAGCAGACACATTACCATGACTTATCCAGATTATATTGACATAACCATAGAACATCTACGCACAGCAAAAAACAGCAATTTTTCCCAATTTTCCATCGTTATAGAGGAGAAATAGGGTTAAAAAAGCCAATGAGACTTCAATGAGACTTCAATGAGACTTTTTGGCTCAAAATCCAAGAAGTCTCATTTCTAATATCTTATTATATATCAAGTATTTAAATCACATTTTTCAAGCAAAAATGAGACTTTGATACTTTTTTCGAGAAAAAAAAACTTTTTCACGTAGGCAATCGATGCCCGTAAAATATTCACGTAGGCAATCGAAGCCTAATACATGAAGATTATTCGATGATGATACCGCCATTAGGCTGAATCACAACCTTTGCCTTACCATTCTTTCCAACCTTCAATGCCTTCTTGACAGAAGTGAAGAACTTCTCGCCCTTCTTCTTTGGCTGGTCGGTGATATAAGTCACCGTCTTACCCGCAAACATCGGCAAATCCAAGGTTAGAGCCAGAGGCTTGTCTGTAGCATTCAGACCGCCCACGAACCATCTGCCGGCTGTAAGTGCTGCACCAGAACCATTCTCTACACTCGACTTGCGAGCCACTACAGCATACTTGGTAGGATAACCGGCAATAAACCTGGTATCCTCCCAGGCTGTAGGAACATTCTTGAGCCAATCCAACTCCCACTGTGGTACATCCTGCAAATTGTTAGGATAGAGACAGATGCAGTTTACGCTGCTCTGATTGGTGATGGCTGTAGCCATTTCAAACACATCGCTGGTATAACGCTGGTGGCGGCTCTTGTTGTCCTTGGAGAAATACCTGTTCATCATCACACCACCCCAGTCGAAACTAGCTACGGCATTTCTTGAGAACGGATGCATCGTCATCTCGAAGGCCTCTTTCTTGGCATGATAATCCGTGAAATATACATTTTCAGAAGCCAGAGCAGCCTCGCTCGATACATAGTTAGGATACATACGCTCCCAGCCACGTGGCATGGTACAGCCATGGAAGATCACCTCCAAGCCATAATCGTTGGCATCGCTGAGGATATCCTCATAGAGCTTCATCGTCTCCTGCTTGTCGCCACCGAAGAAATCCACCTTGATACCTACCACGCCAATCTTCTTCATCCAAGCCATCTCCTTCTTGCGGGCGATGGAATTGTTCATAATCTGGCGAGGAGTCTGAGGAGCATCATTCTCGAAACCGTTAGAATTGTACCAGAGCATCAGGCTTACCTTCTTGCTCTTGGCATACTTGCTCAACTCTTCGATGCGCTTTCTACCTATCTGCTTGTCCCACCAGTTATCTACCAGTACCGCCTCATAGCCCTGGGCAGCAGCAACATCCACCATTTTCACCTGGTCATCATAATTGATGGAACTATCCTGCCAGATGAGCCAGCTCCAGGTATAGCGCGATGGCTTGTAAGCCTGACTTGCCTCATACAATGGTTCAACCACATCGTAAGGGATGGTGGTCTCTACGATAGGAGCCAGCGAAGAACCCACAGTGATGGTACGCCAGGGAGTTTCTCCCGGCAATGGGATGCCGGCAAATTCAGAACCGAAGCCATTGTTCTCGCCCTTCTGAGGGAAAGCCACAGTATAGCCCTTGCCTGGCTCGTAATCAGAAAGACGACTGCCTGGATAAGCGCTCGACACACCGGTTTCGCTGACCAATACCCATCCGTCGCTGCCCACCTTGAAGAGACATGGGAAAGTATAGCCCACACCAAACTGTGACTTCACGTTCATCGGAGCATCAGGAGTATATTCCTCCTCATAAGATGGCTTGGTGCGCTCCCAACCGGTCATCGGAGTAATCTGAGGACAGAGGAAGGTAGTGGTCTTCTCCGGGAAATTGAATCCGCTCACCTCATTATATATAATCACCGACTTAGGATTATCCTTCTTAGGACGGATCATCTCATACTTGTAGGCGATGTCGTTGTTGCTTACATGAAGATGGAGGGTCATGGAATCCTTCTTACTGTTGAGGAAACCGATGGTAGCATCCACCACATCCTTCCTGATGTCACTCTTCTTGATGCGGGTCATCTTGTAGGCAAGCGGCTTCACTTCCCCACCCTTCAGGATGCCCATGGTGAGATCCTTTGAGAAATCACCGTAATTGGCAACCAGTCCGAGCGCCGAAGTTCCCAGCATCTGCTTGCCATTGTAATCTACCGTGTAGGAAGCCTTGCCTCCCTCACAAGCAACATTCACTACCAATTTACCGTCTGGCGACTTCACTGTATAGTTGTTAGCCTGCATACCCAAAGCAGCAAGCAACAAAATACCAGCGATACTCATTTTTTGCTTCATATTATTTTCTTTCTTAGGTTTGATTTATTTTAATGCTTGCAAATACTCACTTATTGGTAAGCACAGACAATGTAAAAGGACTATAGAAGGCAAATCACCACCACAAATCCCAAACATCATTTACCATTCTCCACATGTTGGCATTGGCTTTTGTTTCTTTCTCTGTTACTGTAGGTCCATAGCAATTCCAAGCATTCCAACCCATAGGTGGGGTCTGTGCCCACTCTCGGAAGCTTTGCTTCTCCTAGGCACAGACGCTATTAACCAAAACCATGAACAAACTAACAAAAGTTATGACAGTTTTCTTTGTAAAGATACATGTTTACTTGTTATATCCAGGATTCTGAACGAAATTTGGATTCTTGTCCATTTCTGCCTTCGTGATAGGCAGCCAGTACATCTTGTCATCCCACTTACGGTCACCACCCACATCACTTCTCAACTTATCCACCTCATATGTCTTCTTTCCATCAGGATATTTCTTGATGGTGATGGCATGAACGGTAGAACCGAAGTATTTAGGAGCTTCCTTCCAGCGGCGAACGTCAAAGTAACGATGCTCTTCAAAAGCTAATTCTATACGACGTTCATGTTTGATAGCTTCTAGAAGATCAGCACCTGCAGCAGTGATAGCAGGCATTCCGGCACGCTCTCTTACTGGTTTCAATGCTTCTCTCGCACCCTCTTCATCACCTATATTATAAAGTGCTTCAGCCTTATTGAGATATAACTCTGCCATACGGAGGTGGATCCAGTTGCGGGCACAGAAGTTCCATGAGTTCAAGGCATAGCCCTCGTCCATAAACTTCTTCATATTGTAGCCCGTTGGGGAAGCATTCCAACTGTCATTGCCAAACTTGGTGTCTTTTCCACCACCAGTGATACTGCCATTGCTGTCAACATCGAAGTAGGTTTCCACATTTCTGGTCATCCACTTGGCTCCATCATATAAGATAGTGGCATAGAATCTAGGATCACGGTTGGCATATGGATTTGCCTTTTCTTCCGGATTGTTCCAGTCGAACTTGCTGGCAACACCATCCTTTACCACTTCATAGGCATCCACCAGTTCCTGCAGAGGACAGTTGCCACCCCATCCGCCATATCCGTTAGGATTGTTATACTGGTCACAGCTGGAAATACTCTCACCGCCAGCACTGTTGGTACCCATACGGGCAAATAAGGTTTCCTTGTTGGCTGCAGTGTTGTCCATGAATATCATCTGATAATTCTTGGAAGGATCACCATCCAGATTGTAAAGTTCATATCCAGCAGCCTGTGCAGCATCCAGTGCTTCTATTGCAGCCTTGGCAGCCTTTTGCCATCTGTCTGGTTCTGGGGTAGTATAGCCTACCTCTGGTATCTTGACATCCTCATTCATAAGAGGACTTGCTGCATAAAGCAGGATACGGGACTTCAGAGCCAAAGCGGCAACGCTGGTTGCTCGTCCATAGTCATCCCCACTCCAGTTAGCCGGCAATTCCTTGGCTGCCTGATCCAATTCGCCAACCAGAAAATCAATGCATTCCTTATAAGTGTTACGCTTCTGAGCTACGATTTCTTCTCTGTCATTGATGGAAAAGCTCTTTGTAATAATAGGCATGGCACCCCATCTAGCAATAAGATCCCAATACTCAAAGGCACGGATGAATCGTACCTGTCCCACCAACTTTGTCTTTTCTTTCTCGTCTGTGAAACCAACATTGTCCACACGCTCAAAGAAGATGTTGCAGTTGGAGATGTTGGTCCACTTGGTACTCCAGGAACGATTGTCCCATCCCCACCAGGCACCATTCATTCTACCCAGGTCTGTAGGACTTAAACGAGCAAAGTTATGTGTCTCACAACCGCGCAACCAGGTAAGCTCCGTTTCATCCACAATAGAACTTTGCATGGATTCTGCACTATTTACTCCCACCTGATTATATCTTGAATTGACGAATGCCTTCAAGAGAGCCGGATCCGACCAGAGGTCATTGTCAGAGATTTCAGTCAAAGGCTTTTTGTCCAGGATATCAGCACATGAAGCCAACATCGTGGTAGCCATCAATCCTATAGTAAGGTACTTAATATATAGTTTCATAATTCTTCTAATTAAAATGTGACGTTAATTCCGAAATTGTACACTTTAGACTGTGGAGTGTTCCATGCAGCCCATCCCTGACTGTTCTCCTGTGTCTCAGGGTCGATATTCTTGATACCTGTGAAGGTAAGAAGGTTATAACCCGTCAAGCAGAGGCGGACACCTGATATTGGAGTTCCCTTGAACCAGCTCTTAGGACAGCTGTATGCCAATTCAATGCTCTTCAAACGCAGATAGGATGCATTGTTGAGCCAGAATGAGTTACGATAGTTACCGCCACCGGTAACCGTTGCATCACGGTTATAGGTACGAGGATATTTGGCATTTGGATTGTCTTCCGTCCAGCGGTTGTTATAGAAATCCTTGGTAAAGTTACCTATGATACCAGCCTCCATGAAGGTATATTGCCATACACGGGCTGCACCCTGCCACAGCATATTCAGACTCCAGTTCTTGTAGGTGGTACCGAGGTTGATGCCATACATGATTTCTGGTACAGCAGGCTTGTCCATTCTAACCTTGTCATCACCATCAATCTTCTTATCACCATTCACATCTCTGAACTTGACATCACCCACACGTGCATCAGAAAGATGTGGATAGGAATCAAGATCGTCCTGAGTGCGGAAAATACCAATAGACTCATACATCAGATAATTGCTGCCCTGCGTACCGATGGTCTTACCTGTACGGCGCTGCCATTCCAAGGTTTCTGCAGGCTCGTCAATATAATCAATTGTACCATGGCTATAGCTGAAGTTGCCACTCAGGTGAAGTCCCCAGTCCTTGTTGAGCTGACGATTGTAGCCAAGGGTAAACTCAGTTCCTATGCTCTTACATTTACCGATGTTCTCATCTGGCAGCGAAAGACCGGCATACTCTGGAATAGCAGCATTTCTGGCAGTCAGGATATTGCTTCGCTTGGTTACGAAGAAGTCACCCTCAAAATTGAAGTAATCAAGGAATTTAGACTCGATACCAACATTCCAGGTATCAGCCACCTCCCATGTAATGTTAGGGTTAGCCGTACGGTTGAGACGCAAACCTGTATTTGCTTTTCCGCCATTGGCACCAAACACGCCAGGATTGCTGAATGTATAGGCAGTTACATACTGGAATGCGGAAACCTTGTCATTACCCATCTGGCCCCATGAAGCACGCAATTTGAAGTAGTCCATCCACTTGATATGTTCTTTCCAGAACTTCTCCTCTGAAATGCGCCAACCCATGGATACACCAGGGAAGAAACCGAAGCGGTTACCCTTAGGGAAATTCTCTGAACCATCATAACGCCAGTTGAACTGGAAGAGATACTTGCCTGCATAGTCGTAATCTACACGACCAAAGTAGTTGAGACGGGCTGTTTCGGAAGCTGTACCGTCATTGGTAGCTGAATTGGAATCTCCTGCAAAGAGCTCATCAATGGAAGTAGAAACAAAGTTCTGGCGACGTCCAGAGAGATAGTCATAGCGGCTCTTGTATTGCTCCCACGCAACAAACGCACTTACATTGTGTACCAAATTGAATGTGCGTTTGTAATTAATTCGGGCATTCATGGTGATACCCAAAGTCTGGTGCATGTTCTCCGACAAGACATTCTGCCCCTGCTGTACAGGAACATAGTCATTGTTCTCATACGAATAGAGATAGAACTTCTTCTGGAAATTCTTATAGAATACATCAGAACGGTCCACATAGAATCCTGCATCGGCAGAGAGTCCCTTTGCCAACCAAGGCATCTCCAGATGCATGGTGAGGTCAGCGTTCAGATAAGAGCGGCGATCGCGCTGGTATCCCATCGTATCATCCATACCGGTGGCAGGTGCGAAATTATCCTGTTTGGAAGATACAGTACCATAGTTGGATCCAGGATACCAGACATTCACCATCGGATTGTATTTGATAAGATAACGCCAGATATCTTCTGAACCGGTAACAGGAGAGTTGCGGTCTTCCTGTCGGAAGGCAACATTCACGCTGAACTTCAAAAGATCCGAAGGAGTGATATCTATGTTCGATCTTAAGTTATACTGATTATAATTGCTGGCACTATTCTTGTAATAGTTGTCTTGATACTGATAGCCAAGTGAAACATAATATGATACCGTCTTACCTCCACCACTGGCAGAAACATTGTGCTGGGTTTGAACAGCAGGCTTGAGCATCAGGTCAAATGCATCAATATTAGGATAGTTCAAAGGATCACTTCCATCCTTGAACTTCTGAATTTCTTCTGCAGAATACTTACCTGGAGTGATTTCATTCAGCAACTCTGCATACTGCCATGAGTTACACATCTCAGGTAATACAGTAGGAGAGCTGACACCCACATTACCAGTATATTGAACCTTGAGATCACCCTTTGAACCACGTTTGGTGGTTACCAGAATGACACCATTGGCTGCTCGGGAACCGTAGATAGCAGCCGATGCATCCTTCAAGATGGTGATACTCTCAATATCATTAGGATCCAGACGTCCCAAAGAACCGGCGCGGTCAGCCACGCCATCCACAACCAGCAAAGGAGATGCATTGCCGATTGTACTGGCACCACGAATCAGAAGACCAGCGTCATCGTAACCCGGCTCACCACTGCGGTTGTAAGAGATAAGACCAGGAAGACGGCCAGCCAATGTATTGGTAATGTTAGGAGTAGGAACAGCAGCCAGGTCATCACCCTTGGTAGATGCCATGGAACCAGTTACAGAAACTTTCTTCTGCGTACCGTAACCCACCACAACAATCTCCTCAAGAGACTTATTGTCTTCCTTCATGATTACGCTGAGCGATGATGAGTTGCCAGTCTTGATGAATTTTGTACTATAACCTACATAAGAAACTTCCAACTCATCACCTGGAAATACCTCCAGCGAGAAATTTCCATCCAAATCAGAGATGGTTCCATTACTCTCATGTCCCTTTACTCTAACGGTAGCACCGATGATAGGTTCGCCGTTTCCGTCCTTGATGACACCTTTTACACGTCGCTGGTTTCCCACCTGCTGAGTGCCTTGATGCTTGACAGAAGCCTTTGAAATAATGACATTTTTTCCTTTCAAGGTATAGGTTACACCTTGACCTCTAAGGACTTGTCCAATAGCTTCTGCACAATTGGATGCATTGACTGAAACACGTTTGCTGGTGTTTAGGTCTTTTGCTTCATAAACAAAAGAATAGCCGCAAGTCTGCTGCAACTTGTTAAGTGCCTGCTTTACCGTGACATTCTGCAAATTCACGCTCTGAGCCAAAATGCTCATGTTCAAGCACAAGGCAGCAGCAGTTAGAAAGATTTGTCTTTTATCCATAACAAATTTCATTTAAGTTGTTAATTGTTGTTGCTAAATTTGGCTTATAGACGACGTATTTTACAAAATGGGTAGTGAGAAAGCACATTTTTTCCGAAAAATTCTTCTATAATCTGCTGAATAGCTTAAAATGAGCGATTTATAAGTGTTCAACCTCAATAGAGGTAATGATTTGGCAATAGTCACAACTTCTGC
>JAIINY010000324.1:0-2954 GCA_022741625.1 Prevotella sp.
TATTTCATATATACAAATATATAATGTTAATATTCAATAAGTTATAACAGTATAACACAGATGTTAACGAATAAAATATTTAATGCGTCTGCCCTGTAGTAAAGGCTTCTTTGTATCGGATGACCCGGGTCATCCATATAGATGACCGGAGTGAGCCATATAGATGACCCGAGTCATCCATATAGACGAGCTTAGTCATCCATCCGATAAATCGCCCCTTTTCGCCTGCCAATACCTATCCATCATCCTTCTGGTTACTATGCTTCATCCCAACATTCATAACAAAGACACTTACTATTCATTATCAAGACACCCACTATTCACTATCCACATCGCCACATTTAAGCTTAGCCATCAATTACCATCTCAAAATAAAGAGATTTTTCCTTTCATGCTTAACTCTCTTATTTTCAGTACAATCCACATTCTGTGAAAGGAGATTGGTTATCCACCTTAACCCACATTGCAGCAACCTTTGGTGAAAAACTTAAAGAACTGAGGTAACCGTTAGGACAAGACTTGGAACGCGTCTTCCAGGTTCATTTGAATCACAATCCGAAAGTTCGCCTAATCCGGAAAATTCGATAGAAATCGCTTTATGCGGAAAGTGGATAAATAGTTGACTTTATGTTTTTTTAACGCATGATAGCGCGTTTTTTCGAAAAAAAAGTGTATTTTTGTGCCCACTATTATAAACATTTGCTATTAATCTTTTAATATGTTACTTATGAAAGAAATCAAAATTGTAGGTACTTTTTGTACTGGTGTTGTGCTTGTTATATTGAGCATGTATTATATGAGTAGAAATTCTACTATTAGCGACCAAGTCTTTTTGGATAATATAGAGGCTTTGTCGGGCGGAGAGAATGGTGGGGAGACTGTTAAATGCTATTGTAAGACCCATTGGTTTTATCCTAATGTTTGCTCAGTTAATGCTGATGGTGGATATTGTGGCGGAGATCCATGTGCTAATCACGATGGAAATTGTAGATAACTGATTTTGTTCTGATTCTCTACCCATACGTAGAGAATCCTAAAAAATAGAAGATATGAAGAAATATATTGTTGTTATGTTATTCTCTTTTTTAATGGCTTCTTGTGGTCAAGAAACTGAGAAGATTCATTTAGGGGAAAATTTAAGAGACAAATGCCATTTAGTTTGTATGGACTCATTGAAAATAGTAGCCGATAGTTTAAGCGGTAACGGAAATTTCTATATGAAAGATTCTGTCTTGACTTTTGCCGATATGACTTTGTGTACTTTGTTTCATTTTAATTTAAATAATGGTAAAGAACTTGGGCATAATTTTGATAAAGGAAATGGAAGAAACGAATTTTCGTCTTTGATGTATGCTTATCCTATCAATGGTTCAGATAAGTATTATGCAATGGACAGTTCTTTAGGCTTCTATATTTATGATGACAGAAAAGGGCAAATAGATAAAATATCAAAATTAGACTTTGGTTGGAATGATAAAAAGCAGGATTTTGACTCACCTGCTCTGTACAACCTAATGTATATGACAGAATTCGGTATGAATATCTCTAGGGTAAATGATTCGACCTTGATGCTTCCTGTGTCAATAATAGATAGAAATTTAACCAATATTACCAAGAAACGGTATGAGGAGGGGCATATTTTTGCTGAAGTTAATTCTAATAATTTTAAGGTGACAAAGGTCTTTGGTGATTTTCCTGACATCTTTAAGGAGAAACCGTCTAATATATTAGAATTTTTCCAATATGAAAAAATTGGTGATACTTTGTATGTAAATCATTCCGTTGATTCACTGGTGTATGTTTATAAATACCCAGACAAGTTGTTATATACGATTGGTTTTGAGGCGCAGGGTGCCAAGCGTGATTATCCCGAACGGTTGGTTAAAGATCATTCTGTTTTTAAGGAAGATGTTGCAAAATTAAGCATAAATTCTGGATTAAAATTTGATAATGGATATTTGGTAAGAACCGTAATGCTGAATATGCTTACAGGAGAAACAGTTATGCAAATATATTCTAATGATAATCTTGTCGGTGAATTTAAAATGCCGTCAATGTTTAAATATTTAGGATATTACAATGGCTATTTTTATGGAATTTCTCTTTTGCCAAGGCAAGAAAATGATAAGTTCTATTATATGAGATATAAGTTTAAATTGGCTATAAATGAAAAGTAAGTTTTTTTTGTTATTGACAATGTTGCTTATAATTTGTTGTCAGAATCATACTGAATGTATTGTTAGGCAATGGTTGGGGAAAACGATAACTCTTGACGTGAAACCAGAGATGATAGCTATTGGTAGGCAACCAATAATACTAGAATCGGATTTTTGCGTGTTGAATTATGTTGATTCTATGGGATGTGTTTCTTGTAAAATGGGTTTGCCTAAGTGGAAAGCTTTTGGCGCATATATAGATTCTATATCTGGTAAACATGTCCCTGTAGTTTTTATAGTTCAAGAATCTGTGAGGCGTAATGTCCTATATTCAATGAAAGCTGATGGCTATTACCCTGATTATGTCATTGTAGATAAGGAAGATAGCTTCCAAAAAAAATATAATTTTCCGACAGAAGACGATATGAAGACTTTTTTGCTTGATAAAACTTATAGGGTAATTGCAATTGGAAATCCTATTAATCAAGAAAATGTGACATCGTTGTATGTGAGTTATATTACAAAAAAAAGAAAATTCGATATGGCTGGTTGATAGCCGATGTTTAATCAATGAGTCCACTTGAAAAAGTCAGAGCACTATCAATCTGAAAGTTAAACAACGAAAAGAAGCCTAAAATAGGTTCTTTCATGCAATGAATTTCATACAGAATGATTCCTTTTATGCTTTTAAGTTTTAAACTGTAAGCATTTTGAGGTACCCCTCTGTTTTGATGGCACTTTTTCAAGGTGACTCATTGCTCTAGTGTGATTTTGAAATCTACAACGCAATTGCGTTGT
>JAIINY010000325.1:0-2942 GCA_022741625.1 Prevotella sp.
TGCAACTTTTGGGTACACTATTTCAAAGATCGAATGTTAAACTAACATAACCCATGAAGGGACTTTTTCAGTGCCCTCCCAGGGCGATGCCCTGGGCTAAGAGCTTTTGGGCTTTCAGCCCGTTTCAACCGTACAGTTCGTTATTTTTTAGCCTCAATGATCTCTTCAGCCCGCTTCAGCGCCTTGCTGATATGATCAGTGATGTTCTCCTTGCCGAGCATATTGTAGAAGCCAGCCTTCTCCAACTGGGCGTTTACCTTTTCGCAGACACCGGAGAGAACAACCTGGATATCCTCCTTCTGACTCATCTCACAGAGGTTGGTGAGGTTGTGGATACCCGTAGAATCCACGAAAGGAACCTTACGCATACGGATGACGCGAACCAATGGACGGTCACCGAAGGCTGCCATCACTTCCTCAAATTTATTACCTGCTCCGAAGAAGAAAGGACCGTTGATCTCATATACCTCTACACCCTTAGGAATCGTATAGTGCTCCAGGTTGGTAGAGAGGAAATCATATTCCTTGTTCAAATCAATCTCATCCTCAGTAACTGCCGTCACATCAGTGGTCTCGCTCATTCGCTTCATGAAGAGCAGACAGGCGATGATCAATCCCACCTCTATGGCGATGGTCAGGTCGAAGATGATGGTGAGGAAGAAGGTAATCAGGAGCACGGTAACGTCGCTCTTAGGATTCTTCATCAATGCCAGGAAACTTCTCCAGCCGCTCATACCGTATGAAACCACAACCAGTACACCAGCCAGGCAAGCCATAGGAATATACTTGGCGAGCGGCATCAGGAAGAGGAAGATCAGCAACAGTACCACAGCGTGGATGATACCTGCGACAGGGGTCTTGCCGCCGTTGTTGATATTGGTCATTGTACGGGCGATGGCACCTGTAGCAGGAATACCGCCGAAGAGTGGGGAAGCGATGTTCGCCAGACCCTGGGCAATCAACTCAGTATTAGAGTCGTGGTGGTCGCTGATGACACCGTCGGCAACGGTAGCAGAGAGCAGACTCTCGATGGCACCGAGGATGGCGATGGTGATGGCAGGAGATACCAGACTCTTGATGGTCTCCCAGTTCATCTCAGGAACCTGGGCAGCAGGCAACTCGTTGCTGATAGAGAAACGGTCGCCGATGGTCTCGATGCTCTCTACACCGGCAAACTGCTTGAGCAGCAGCGCTACAACGGTCATCAGGATGATGGCGATGAGCGATCCCGGAATCTTCTTGCTAAACTTAGGAGTGATGGCGATGACCACCACGCTAACCACACCGATGAGGGCACACCAAGGGTCGATGGTGTCGAAACTCTGGAAATAGACACCCCATTTCGCCAGGAAGTCAGAAGGATTGGAAGCCAATGTCAAACCGAAGAGATCCTTGATCTGAGTGGTGAAGATGGTTACGGCGATACCGCTGGTGAAACCTACCACGATAGGATAAGGGATGTACTTGATGATGGTACCGAGTCGGAGCAGGCCGAAGAGCACCAGGAAGAGACCTGCCATCAGCGTTGCGATGGTCAATCCCTCGAATCCATACTTCTGGATGATGCCGTAGATGATGACGATGAATGCTCCTGTAGGTCCACCGATCTGCACTTTGCTTCCGCCGAAGATGGAGATGATGAGACCCGCTACGATGGCTGTGATGATACCCTTCTCGGGTGTCACGCCAGAAGCGATACCAAATGCGATGGCCAGAGGCAGGGCTACGATACCAACGATGATACCTGCCATGAGGTCAGACATGAATGTTTTCTTGTTGTAACTCTTCAAGCAAGAAAACAAACTCGACTTAATTGCTATTGCCTTCATTTAAAAAGTTTTGTTATATGAATTAATGTGATTTTTGCTTCATTATCCGAAAATCGACTGCAAAGGTACAACTATTATTTCATATAACAAAATCTTTTTTAATGTTTTTTAATTACTGCAGCTGAGTCATGTGATAACCCAGTCTCTTCAGCTCCATGGCTGCGCCCATCAGATACATTTGATGTAAAGCTGCAATGAAACCACGGAAAGCAGCCTCTGTACCAGGCTCATATCCCTGATGGATGAGCAGGGTATAGGTGCGAGCGGCACACTCTGCAACGATGGTAGAAGTAGCCTTGTGCTCGTTCTCGTCGAGCAGCAGAACCTGGTCGAGAATATAGTCATCCATGTGGTCGAAATCAATGCGGTCTCTGAGGTATTCATAAAGATTATCTACCTTGCCATACAGCTCCCAGTCCTCGTCCCAGTATTTGGCGATGGCCATGCCCACGAACATAATCCATCCCAGAGCCACGGTAGGGTATTTGCTGAACTCGCGCATGGCATCAGGCAGATAGCTTTCGCCTATCTTCGCCCACTGCTCCTCGATGTCTGGAGCATCTGGAAGCTGCTCGTCAACACGCTGTCTGCCAGCAAGGTACATACTCAGATCCTGTTTGAAGATCTCTTCTATTCTTTTGCTTTTATTTTCCATATTATTTAATCTTTATTGTCTCTAACTGTAATTGAGGGTACAAAGGTAAAACAAAAAACTCAGATAATGCCCGTTTTTTACAAGTTTTAATGCTTTCCCCCTTCCGGAATATTGCTTAATTCTTTAGTATATGGTAAGTTGTAATGCTCCGTTAGATGATATTCCTTATTTGAGGGATGGAAGATTCCCACAGATTTCACGGATTTCCGCAGATTTTTGTTGATTTATGCGGTCGGATGAAGGTCACGCAGATTTGGCTTTCCCTTCGGCCGCCGATTTTCAATTCGCAAATGACGCAGATGAGTACGGGAATATGTAACTACGAGGCAATGCACATTTGGGGAGTGACAATCGGGGTGGTTGACAGAATCCTGATCAACTTCAACCGTACAGGTGGTTTATTTCATTCTATCCTCTACACAAAATTGTTCTCGCTCTTACTCTTGGCTCTCTCATGC
>JAIINY010000326.1:0-2940 GCA_022741625.1 Prevotella sp.
CTGGAAGAAAATTACTGGCCGGCAGAAGTTGCCAATCTTTCCGAGCTGGTTGCTCCCGTAGATGGATTGGTAGAAGGCTTGTCGGTAACAGGTCGCCACAATGCCCAGCACTTCTACGGCATCGATAAGGGATGGTGTGCCGGACATAATACCGATGCGTGGACGATGAGCAACCCTGTGGGAACCGGAAACGAGAGCCCACAATGGAGCAATTGGGCGATGGGTGGAGCCTGGCTTGTAGAAACCCTCTGGGATCACTACGACTATACCCGTGATACGGAATATCTCCGCAATACAGCCTATCCTTTGATGAAGGGCGCTGCCGATTTCCTGTTAGCATGGCTCATCCCAGACCCGCACAATCCGAACGAACTGATTACAGCCCCTTGCACATCGCCAGAGGCAGATTATATTACCGATAAGGGCTACCGTGGCAGCAGTTTCTATGGTGGAACCGCCGACCTTGCCATCATCCGTGAGCTCTTCAAGAACACTATCAAGGGAGCGAAAGCCCTAGGTATCGACAGTGATTACCAGCAGCAGTTGCAAGCTGCCCTCAATCGCCTGCGTCCTTACCACATTGGAAAGCGAGGCAACCTGATGGAGTGGTATCACGATTGGGATGATCAGGATTGGCATCATCGCCATCAGTCTCACCTGCTCGGTCTCTATCCTTTCCACCAGATTTCGGTAGCAAAGACACCCGAGCTTGCTGCAGCTGCAACCAAGACTTTGGAAATCAAGGGCGACAATTCTACTGGTTGGAGCACAGGCTGGAGAATCAACCTCTGGGCTCGTCTGCATCGTGCCGACAAGGCTTACCAGATATACCGTAAATTGCTCACCTATGTTAGTCCTGAGGTTTACAAGGATAGCAAGCATCACAGTGGCGGTACCTATCCTAACCTCTTCGATGCCCATCCACCATTTCAGATAGACGGCAACTTCGGAGGAACTGCAGGTGTTTGCGAGATGCTGATGCAATGCGATGGTGAAATGATGAATTTGCTCCCTGCTCTTCCACAGGAATGGCAGGCAGGAGAAATAAGAGGTCTAAAGGCCCGTGGTAACTATGGCGTATCGCTCGCATGGAACAAAGGCAAATTGACTCAGGCAACCATCACCAGCAAAAACGAGGGTAATCTGACTATCCTCTACAATGGCAAACAGAAAATCCTTACCTTCAAGGCAGGAGAAACAAAGACCATCAGATAAAAGATCCATATCGATCTTATCTATAGAGTAAAAGACTATAGTTATCTATTAGAGTAAAAGACAAAACATTAAAGAAAAGGACAAAAGTAATCCAATGAGATACATAACAACTCTCATCATTTCTATACTTTGGGTACTGAGCTCCCATGCACAGGAGTTCGGTACCCACTGGATATCCTATCCCCTGCCCAACGATTCTTCTGAGGTATGGTTCCGCCAAAGTTATATCATGGACGAGCGCCCCACCCAGGCCTTTATGAATATAGCAAGCACTGGCAACTACAAACTCTATATCAATGAGAGAAACGTAACGGGAAGTCTGAAATTCGATGGTATCAAGGACAGCATTCTTCTGAACCGAACCATCGACGTAACCCGCTTCCTCAAAAATGGCGAAAATGTGATTGCAGTATGGTACGCCCCACAAGGCAAGCCTAGCTACGGCAAGCAACTCTCGCTGGAATTCTACGGATGGCAGCAGGACAGCATTCCATTCTATCAGAAAGCAGACGGCAAATGGTTCTGCCGACAACTCAAAGAATGCAGCAATGGAGAAGGCGAACGCTTCCATGCCCACACCAATACGCAGGCTTGGAAATCTGAGGAATATCACCCTTACGGATGGATTCACCCTACCGGTTGCGTCATCACAGACGAATATAGACAGGATTCTGCCTATGTTATGAATTATAAAGCCTTTGGCGACAAGAAGGTTATCAAGGACGAGAATAAGCTCTACAAGGTATTGAAACCAGCCTGTACATACAGAGACTCCACCGGTTACAACATCGACTTTGGCAGACCTTTCTATGGCACCATCCGCCTTACGCTGCGAGGAGCCGGCAAAGGAACCAGATTAAAGATCAATGATTTCCAGTACGTCTGCAACGGAGAACTGGATGAGCAGGCATTCTGCCGATTTAAATTCAGCAAGCAAAAGATATATACTCTTACCTGGAAAGGAAGATTCAAGGAAAGTGATATCGTGGATATTGAAGGATTAGAGATTTCGGAATAAGCTACCAAGCTTTTCGAAATCTCTTTTTTTATTAATCTTCCAAGTCGGCGAGTAACTGCTCTGCCACTTCGCAAAGCTCATCATACCATTCCTTACCGAACTTCTCAATCAGCGGACCTTCCAGGAACTTATAAACCGGAAGATTCAACTCTTCACCCTTCTTGATGGCATCCTTGCAGATGCGCCATTTGTTATAGTTGATGCCATACACTTCGTTGCCGAAATCCTTGGCACGGATCGGATACAAGGCACAGGAGATAGGCTTCTTGAACATCGACTTGCCTTCGCGATAAGCACGCTCCAAGGCACAAAGACAGCAATTCGGAATGGTATGTCTATCGCCCAAGTCTTTCAAGTCCTGATAGCAGGTAAACACACAATCCTTACCATTCACGATACTCGTTACCAAATCGCCTTCAATATCCGTATAAGCCACGCCCTGCTTGTCGATGATAGCCTGAGCAGAAGCCGAGAGATCATCCCAAACCACATCGAGCGCATCCTCTATCTCCATGATTTCATCCAGGGTAACAGGAGCACCCGCATCGCCTTCGATGCAGCATTCACCCTTGCAGGCATCAAGGTCGCAACAGAATTTTTCGGTGATGATATCAGGTGAAACCAATACGTTGCCCACCTGCAGAATACGCAGTTCGTCTTTCTTCATAATGTTTTTGAGATGAATAAATTTCTTTGAGTGTATAATA
>JAIINY010000327.1:0-2940 GCA_022741625.1 Prevotella sp.
ACCCGTGACCAGCCAAAGAACAAGGAGCGTGCCTTGAGCCGCCTCTATACCTTCATCCACGATCGTGAGCATCAGAAGTATGTTGACGATATCGCCAGCCGCCGTAAGAGCCTTGTCTCTACCGGTGACCGTAGTGCGAAGATTCGTACCTACAACTTCCCACAGGGCCGTGTTACCGACCACCGTATCGGTTACACCACCCACGACCTCAATGGTTTCCTGGCTGGTAACATCCAGGATATGATTGATGCCTTGACCGTGGCTGAGAATGCAGAGAAACTGAAAGAAACAGAATTGTAAAACCTTACCAGGGTTTCGTATGTGGCTCCGCAGTTTTAAAGCTTTTGCCCTTACAGGGCGACAGGCCTGATGACATGATTACCCAGGGTGTTGCCCTGGGCTAGGGGCTTCTGCCCTTTCAGGGCGTGTGGAGCAAACATCTGAAATTCAAATAACTTAAAAAGAAATGAACAGAAAAGAACTTGTAGAGCAGATTTTCGCCAAGAAGAGTTTCTTGTGCGTAGGTCTTGATACAGATATCAATAAGTTGCCTAAGTGCATCACTGAGAGTGAGGAAATCCAGGGCGCAGAAGCGGAGATGATGTTTAAGTTCAACCAGGCTATCATCGACGCAACCACTCCTTACTGTGTGGCTTACAAGCCAAACCTGGCTTTCTACGAGAGCCGTGGCATCGACGGCATGATTGCCTTCGAGAACACCATCAAGTATCTCAAGAGCCATTATCCAAACCACTTCATCATCGCTGATGCCAAGCGTGGCGATATCGGCAACACATCCAAGATGTATGCCCAGACTTTCTTCGAGGAGTATAATCTCGATTCTGTAACCGTAGCTCCTTACATGGGCGAGGATTCTGTCAAGCCATTCCTCGAGTATGAAGGCAAGTGGGTCATCCTCCTGGCTTTGACCAGCAACAAGGGTAGCCACGACTTCCAGCTCACAGAAGATAAAGAAGGCGAGCGCCTTTTCGAGAAGGTTCTGAAGAAGAGCCAGGAATGGGGCAACGATGAGAACATGATGTACGTAGTGGGTGCTACTCAGGGTCAGATGTTCGAGGACATCCGCAAGGTAGCTCCTAACCACTTCCTTCTCGTACCAGGTGTAGGTGCCCAGGGTGGTAGCCTCCAGGAGGTTTGCAAGTATGGCATCATCAAGGATTGCGGTCTGCTCGTCAATTCATCTCGCGGCATCATCTACGCCAGCAATGGCGATGACTTTGCAGAGGTTGCAGGCCAGAAGGCAAAGGAACTCCAGGAGGAAATGGCAGCCGAGCTTGCCAAGCTGGGCTAAGCCTCCCTCCCGCTAGGTATCCCGCTAGGCGTCCCGGCGGATTTGAAATCCGCCGTAAAAAAGGTTCGACCTATTAAACCGGGGGATTTGCAATCCCCCACCAAAAATAAGATTTTAGGCGCAAAGTATCTTGAAAAAGAGGCTTTGCGCCTAAAAAATACCCATTTGTTTGCGAAAAAAGCAAAATATTACGAAAGAATGACAAGATTCTAAATTTATTTTGTTATTTTTGCAAACAAAATGTGTTTCCTAAAAGAGAATCTTGCAAGGAGACCCTAAGTAAAACAAACTAGAAGATTGATAAATATGGAATTTACCGCAGCGCAAATAGCCCAGTTCGTTCAGGGCCGTGTGGAAGGTGATGAGAACGCAACAGTCAACACCTTCGCTAAAATCGAAGAAGGCAAGAAAGGCGCTATCTCGTTCCTTTCAAACCCTAAATATACTCACTTCGTGTACGACACAAAGTCGAGCATCGTACTCATCGACGAGAACGTGGAATTGGATCATCCTGTTTCTACCACCCTCATTCGTGTGAAGAATGCATACGAGTGCGTGGCAAAGTTGCTCCAGATGTATGAATCAATGAAACCTAAGAAGACGGGTATCGATCCATTGGCTTTCGTTTCTCCAAAGGCTAAGGTGGCTGAGAACGTCTATATCGGTGCTTTCGCCTATATCAGCGATGGCGCAGAGGTGGGCGAAGGTAGCCAGATTTATCCTCACGCTTACATCGGCGAGGGTGTGAAGATCGGCAAGAATGCCCTCATCTACCCTCACGTAACCATTTATTACGGCTGTAAGCTCGGCGATAACGTGACTCTCCATGCAGGTTGCGTCATCGGTGCTGATGGCTTCGGCTTCGCTCCAGGACCTGATGGATATGACAAGATTCCTCAGATTGGTATCGTCACCATTGAGGATGATGTGGAGATTGGTGCCAACACTTGCGTTGACCGCTCTACTATGGGCTCTACCTACGTTCGCAAGGGCGTGAAGCTCGACAATATGGTTCAGATTGCCCACAACACCGACATCGGTGCCAACACCGTGATGTCTGCACAGGTGGGTGTAGCCGGTAGTACCAAGGTAGGCGAATGGTGTATGTTTGGCGGACAGGTGGGTCTCGCCGGTCACATCACCATCGGCGACAAAGTATTCCTCGGAGCACAGAGCGGTGTGCCAGGCAGCCTCAAGAGCGGTCAGCAGCTCATCGGTACTCCTCCTATGGAGCAGCGTGCTTACTTCAAGTCACAGGCCATCTTCCGTCGCCTGCCTGAGATGTACAAGGAACTCAACGACCTGAAGAAGCAGATTGAAGAATTAAAGAAAAATAAATAAAACTATATATAATTATGTCAAAACAGAAGACACTGAAAGGTAGCTTCTCTCTTTGCGGCAAGGGATTGCACACAGGCTTGAGCCTCACCGTGACTTTCAATCCTGCACCAGAGAACACCGGTTATAAGATACAGCGCATCGACCTCGAAGGCGAGCCTATCATCCAGGCTGTGGCTGAGAACGTCGTTGAAACCCAGCGTGGCACCGTACTCGGTAAGGGCGATATCCGCATCTCTACCATCGAGCATGGTATGTCAGCACTCTATGCCCTCGGCATCGACAACTGT
>JAIINY010000328.1:0-2937 GCA_022741625.1 Prevotella sp.
CGCCATTACCAACCTTTATGTGGATAGTGTGGATGAGAATAAGCTCGTAGAGGACGCCATCCGAGGCATGCTCGAAAAGCTCGACCCTCATTCTTCTTATGCCACAGCCAAGGAAACCAAGGCGATGAATGAACCGCTGAATGGCAGTTTCGATGGCATTGGCGTGCAGTTTAACATGGTAGATGATACCTTGCTCGTTATCCAGCCCGTAGTGAATGGTCCTTCCGAGAAGGTGGGAATCATAGCCGGCGACCGCATCGTTGCGGTGAATGATACGGCTATTTCGGGCGTGAAGATGAGCAAGGAGGAAATCATGAAGCGCCTCCGTGGTCCTAAGGGAACTACGGTGAATCTTACCATCGTACGCCGTGGCATCAAGGACAAGCTCACCTTCAAGGTAAAGCGCGATAAGATTCCGGTAACCACCATGGATGCGGCGTATATGATTCGTCCGGGAATCGGATACATCCGACTGGGAAGCTTCGGACTGACCAGCTATAAGGAGGTGACTTCGGCGATGGATTCGCTCAAGAAAGTGGGAATGAAAGACTTGATCTTCGACCTTGAAGATAATGGCGGCGGCTACCTTCAGGCAGCGGCTCAGATAGCCAACGAGTTCCTGCAGAAGGGAGATCTCATCGTTTATACCAGTGGTCGTGCAGCTCCCCGTCAGGAGTATAAGGCGCAGGCTAACGGAAGATGGCGCAAGGGTAAGGTGGTAGTGCTTACCAATGAGTTTACAGCTTCTGCCGCAGAGATTGTTTCCGGAGCCATCCAGGATCAGGATCGTGGAGTAGTGGTAGGTCGCAGAACCTTCGGCAAGGGATTGGTTCAGCGTCCGCTCACCTTCGATGATGGCAGCGAGATTCGCCTCACCATCGCACATTATTATACGCCTAGCGGCAGATGCATCCAGAAGCCGTATAAGAAGGGAGACAGACTGGATTATGCGATGGATCTCGACAATCGCTACAAGCATGGCGAGTTCACCAACCAGGACAGCATCCATCTTTCCGACAGCTTGAAGTATTATACCTTGCGCAAGCATCGTGTGGTTTATGGTGGCGGTGGCATCATGCCGGATTATTTCGTTCCGCTAGATACTACCAAGTACACCAAGATGCACCGTCAGCTGGCAGCCAAGAGCATCGTCATCAACCACAGCCTGAAGTTTATCGATGCGCATCGCAAGGAATTGAAGAGCCAGTATAAGGATTTCAACAAGTTCCTGGCAAGCTACGAGGTTCCGTCTTCGCTTATAGAAGGCATCATTGCTGAGGGCAAGAAAGAGAAGATAGAGCCGAAGGATGAGACTGAATTGACTCAGACAAAGAAATACCTCGCCCTACAGTTGAAGGCCCTTGTAGCGCGAGATATTTGGGATATGAGTCAATATTTCCAGGTTTGGAACGAGACCAACGAGATTGTTCAGCGTGCCGTGAAGCTGCTGACCACGGGGAAGTAACTATAGAAAAAACGGCTGTTAACTGTTAACCTGTTAACCCGTGAGGTAATGAGATAAGAAAAGGTCGTGAGGTTTCTGATAGAACTTCACGACCTTTTTTGTGTATTTATCTTTTTCCGAATTCATGAATTGTAATTCATAGATTCTTTCCCATATTCAAGAATCGAATTGGAATTCATTTACTTCTTCTCATGCATGTGATCCCATTTCAGATAGATTCCGGCAAGGATGGTGCCCGAAATACTGTGCCATGCACAACTGATGGCGCAAGGCAATACGGCAAGAGGCTGAGCGGCGAAGAAGTTGCCCGCGAGAACCGTGGCAAGACCGGCATTCTGCATTCCCACCTCAATACTGATGGTACGCTTCTTGGCGGTATTGAAGCCCGCCAGCTTTCCGGCAAGCCAACCGAGACAGTAACCCAGGGTATTGTGGCAGAAAACCACGGCAAAAGTCCAGAGGAAAAGCGATAAGCCACGAGCCACCAAGTCATCGTGAACCGTAGAAATCACACCTCCCACAATAATTGCCAGACACGTAACGCTGATGCCCGGCATCAGACTCTGAATGGTAGGGAAGCAATCCTTCTTGCCATAGATATAATTCAAAGCGCAGCCGATGGCCACAGGGATAATCGTAACTATTAGAATGTTGATGAACATTCCCACAGCATCTACATGGATAATCTCGCCTGCCGTAATCTTCATCAACAGTGGAGTCATCACTGGCGCAAGAATCGTAGAGGCGCAGGTCATTCCCACAGAAAAAGCCACATCGCCATGGCAGAGATAACTCATGATGTTGCTTGAAACTCCGCCCGGACAGCATCCCACCAACAGGATTCCGAGCGCCAGGGCTGGATCAAGATGCCACACATGTACCAGGGTGTAAGCCACGCCAGGCATGATGATGAACTGGGCGCAGGCACCGATGAAGACATCCAGCGGGCGCTGAGCCAGAATCTTGAAGTCGTTGGTGGTCAGGGTCAAGCCCATGGTGAGCATGATGATGCCGAGAATGACGGTTTGAGTAGTTCCGCGCACCCAGTCGAAGGTATGTGGGAAGAAGAATGTAAATACTGCTACACCTATTACGAAAATAGAGGTGTAATTGGCCAGCCATCGGCTGAGTCCCTGAAATAATTTAAGCATACTCTCTTATCTTTTAAAATCCTGATATTTCTCTCTTATTGATGGTCTCTTTGATGATCTCTCTTATATTTCTTTCTTTCCTCTCTTTCAATATTGGGTGCAAAAGTACGTCTTTTCTACCGAATAAGCAAATTATTTAATAATTAAATATCAAATTATAACATTTTTGTTGGTTTGAGCTTACGAATCTGCACGAATCTTCTTGGATTGTGCAAAATCTGAGGCAAAATAATTCGGCTTTTCTTCTTTAATTCCGCAACAAATGTGTAACTTTGCACCCATATTATCGATAATAGTCATAGAATGAACGAAGATTTTGAT
>JAIINY010000329.1:0-2932 GCA_022741625.1 Prevotella sp.
AGGAGCCGAGTCTATGAAACTCTTTGGCGAAGAATACTTCAGTATCATTTCCGCCATTCTCACTCTGTTGATTCTGGTACTTTCAGAAATCATCCCGAAGACCATCGGTGCTTCTTACTGGCGCTCGCTGGCAATGCCATCCACCAAGATCATCCGGGTACTCATCTTCATCACCTACCCTCTGGTACTGCTCTCTGAACTTATCACAAAGGTATTCACGCCTAAGAGCCACCAGGCTTCCATGAGCCGCGAAGAGGTTTCTGCCATGGTAGATGTAGGAACCACAGAAGGCATCTTCCGTGAATCGGAAAGCAAGATCATCAAGAGCTGCATCCGTCTGGCAGGAGTTAAGGCAAAAGAGGTGATGACACCATCCATCGTGGTAGAATCTGCTAATATGCATCTAACCACCAAGGAGTTTTACGAACTGAAGGAGTGGAATTTCTCACGCATTCCTGTATATGATAACAATAAGGACTACATCGTGGGCTACGTTCTAAAAGATGTGGTTCTCAAATCGGTTTCAGACGATGAATTTCAAACCCGATTATCCGAGCTGATACGCCCGATTCTTACCTTCAACGAGGATGAATCGCTATATCAGATCTGGGAAAAAATGCTGGAAAAGCGAGAGCACATCTCCATTATCGTAGATGAATACGGATGCCTTCGCGGCGTAGTTTCCATGGAGGATGTGATAGAAACGATGACGGGCGTGGAAATCGTAGATGAAGACGATGTTGCCGTGGATATGCAAGCCTTGGCTAAGGAAAAATCACGCCTGATGATGCAGAAAAAGAAGTAATCGAGTAGGAGGTAAACACTAATCATAGGTGTTTATCTCCTATTTTCATGTTTACCGACCTCTCACACCACCGTACATGCGGTTCCGCATACGGCGGTTCCTATTTTGGGTGCCATTCGATATACGAACCCATGAGCGTTGGATAACCAGCCCCTTCCATATACACATGCGTATCCGTCGCCGCAACCAACTATCATGATATTGCTCGGCAACGGACTTAACGGGCCACTCTGAGTTGTAATCTTGTTATTAGCTTGTTTAAAAAATGCAGAAAGCGGCTCCTTGCATCACGCAAGAAAACCGCTCTTTTCATCCTACATGGCAATAGAGAATACATACCCTATCGCTGAGATGAGATTTATGCTCTTTTTTATTGAGTTGAGATATATGTTCTTATTATAACCTGAGATTGATATTCTACTTTACTTTTTTTTCCCTGGGGTTGCATCTTTCTGAAGAGAGAATTTTACAGGGAGGGTATATTTTACGCTCACCGGTTTACCAAACTGTGTACCAGGAGTCCACTTAGGCATCCCCTTCACGACTCTCAAAGCCTCAGCATCAAGTTCCGGATCTATAGATCTGACAATCTTGGCATGCGTAATGCTACCATTCTTCTGAACGATAAAGGTTACGATCACACGCCCCTCCTTTTTGTTCTTGACGGCAGAAGCTGAATATTTGATGTTATCAGCCAGATACTTCATCAACATTAGCTGACCGCCAGGAAATTGCGGCATCGTTTCCGGCATACAATCCCAAGTTTTTTTCTTCTTGGTTGTATCGGTTTGAGGCTTGGTTTTCACCTTCTCTTCTGCTGCCTGCTTTGCCTGTTCTACAACTTTAGCTTCTTCTACCTTAGTTTCCTCAGCTTTTGTCAATTCAGCTTCAGCAGCTGCTTTTGCTTCTTCAGCCTTTGCTTCCTCAGCTTTTATCAAAGCTGCTTCTGCAGTCTTGTCAGCTTCCATTTCTTCAGCCTCAGCTGGATTCATCACCTCGATGACTTCC
The DNA here is from genome assembly GCA_022741625.1 of Prevotella sp. Taxonomy (GTDB): domain Bacteria; phylum Bacteroidota; class Bacteroidia; order Bacteroidales; family Bacteroidaceae; genus Prevotella. The sequence goes on from JAIINY010000329.1 coordinate 1,814, forward strand.
TTTGCCATCGGATTCGAAACAGCTACATCAGTATTCAAAGCCTGCTCAGCCTTCTGCTGAACCTCAGCCACTTCCGGAATCTGCTCGCCAATCTCACGAGCCACACTCTCGATGTTGCTCACCATGAGCAACACTCCTGCTAAAGGTGCGAAAAGGAGGTACTTCGCCTTGCCTATTTCACTGGTTCTACGTTTGTTCATCATTTTAATTCTTTTTTTAAGAGGTAATAAATTAAAATTATTGGCAATCTTGGTCGATTCATTCGGCTGTCGATATGCCAAACCTAGAAGGTAATACTGATAGGATTTGCGCGCGTTGCCATCAGATAAAACACTTTCATCGGCTAAATATTCCAAATTCATTCTTACTTCCTGATTCATCAGCCAGGCAAACGGATTAAACCAGCAGGCGATGGAGAAAAGCTCGGAGAAGAGGGTATCCAGGGAATGGAGACCCGAAACATGGGTGCACTCGTGAACCATCACTTCGTGCAACTGCTTGCCCTCCAGGGTAGATGGATACATAAACACCCAGCGGAAAAAGGAGAACGGACTCCCCTCGCCTCTGAGAAGATGTACCGTAATATCTTCTACCTCCTGCTTCCGGGAAATAACCGCAAGGCGGATGATGCTGAAGAGCTGCCATACCAAACGCAATGAGAGAACCGCAACTCCTGCCCAATAGATGCCCAGCAGCATATCTATCCAGGTTATGCTGGGAGCCTGAGCCTTTACAACCACCACGGGATAAAACGTGTCGGCATATACATTCGCCATACCCGCCATCGTTGGTGTATCGCGCACCCAATATTCCAGATTGAGTGCCAGAACCATCAGGGCAACGGCATAGATGAGCCAGAGGGTAAGGCGGCGAAGACCGAAGAAAGTATCGCGGCTCACCGTGAGGCGATAAAAGCCATAAAGGAGCATCAGAGCTACATTGATTTTTATAAGATATATTGCCATACAGTTTCAGTTTTTTATATAAATTAGTTATTGAACTTTCGCATATTAGCTCCATACGCCCTGTTTTACTCTAATTGAGCAAGCTTTGAGCGTATTTTTTAACGTTAATTATATTTAACGACCCTTGGGTCTTGCCTGATGAAGTTTGCGTCAT
>JAIINY010000330.1:0-2899 GCA_022741625.1 Prevotella sp.
ACCACGGTACCACCCGCAAAGTCGATGGCTCCCATCTCCTGCAGGAAACCGCCGCCCCATACCCAGTGGGCCATAGGGAGATAGGCGATGATGACCCAGAGAACGGTGAAAAGTACATAACCACTGAACTTGACACGCTCGGCGAATGCACCGAGAATCAAGGCTGGAGTGATGAGGGCAAACATGCACTGGAACATCACGAAAGTGAGCTCTGGAATACCCGTTGGCATGATGGCATCCAAGCCGACGCCGTGGAGGAAGCACTTATCGAAACCTCCGATAATGCAAGCCAAAGGGTTGCCGCTATCCGCATATTCTGTAGAGAAAGCCCAGGAATATCCGAAGGCCACCCATATCAAACTGACTACTGCCACGATGAATACCGTCTGCATCAGGATGCTGAGGATATTCTTCTGGCGCACCAAACCACCGTAAAAAAGTGCAATACCTGGGATTGACATCAAGAGCACCAAGATGGTTGCCATGATCATCCACGCTGTGTTACCCGTATCAAGAGTTGTCAACAATAAACTGCTCATATATATATCTTATAGTTAAATTAGAATACAATATTATAATATAGTCTCTCAAATATGACCTTCAATACTAATCATAAAGTTCAATGTTCAAACCTCAAAGTTCAAAGTATCTCTACTCCTCTTTCTCAGCATTATACAATGCGATATCACCTCGTTCGCCTGTTCTGATTCTGACAGTATCCAGTACAGGAATCACGAAGATTCGGCCATCTCCCACTTCGCCAGTATGTGCAGCTCCCTGGATGGCAGCGATGGTTGGCTCCACATTCTTATCCCGAACCACAATATTCAAAAGTACACGTTCGATGCTGCTGGTATCGTACATCACACCACGATAAATGCGAGCCTGGCGCATCTTTCCCTCACCTCTTACATTATAATAAGAGAACCACTCGATGTCGGCAGCCAAAAGTGCCTTCTTGACATCCTCGAATCTAGACTTGCGGATAATTGCCTCAATCTTCTTCATAATCCTTAATAATTAATAATGTGTTACTACTTTTATTGACTGTCTCTATTGAAAACGGACCATCTTTGATTGTCACTCAAACCAAGTCATCCTTTACATTATGTCCGCTTCCGACTGCAAAATTAATACATTTTGTTAGTATTTTAAAGTAATTAAAAACATTTCGTTTCTACTTTTTCACGATTATTTTAAATTCATCCTGTCTTATCGCATTCTCCTTACAATTTGTAAGCAATCAAGCTTTTCTTCACTACAAATTGAAAGTAACCTAAATTTTATTGTTATTTCTTGTATATTTTTTCTTGTTTATTCCAACAAAAAGTCGTACCTTTGCAACCGAAATTAAACAAATAGTCATCGTAACATTCGAAAGACTATCAAAAAGTCAAGCCTCAAAAGAGGCAAGACGTGAGAGAAAAAAAAGAAGAGTAATCAAACTTAAAGGACAACGCAATATGAAAGAAACAGTTCATTTCACCAAGATGCATGGGGCAGGCAATGACTACATCTATGTAGATACCCAGCTGTACAACATCCCAGACCCCGAAAAGGCAGCCATAGCTTGGAGTGCTTATCATACAGGCATAGGAAGCGACGGACTGGTTCTCATCGGAAAGCCACAGGATGGCAGAAGAGCCGACTATTCGATGCGCATCTTCAATGCCGATGGTTCAGAAGCGATGATGTGCGGCAATGCAAGCCGATGTATCGGAAAGTATCTTTATGAAAAAGGATTGACCCGAAAAGAAACCATCCGACTGGAAACGCTATCGGGCATCAAGATATTGAGATTGCATCTTCAGGATAATAAGAAGGTTGTAGATTCGGTGACAGTGGATATGCTGAAGCCGAGACTGGAAAATCCACAGCAATTCAGAGGTCCTTCGGTACTTGAAGCCGATGGCAGAATCTTCGAAGGCATCTACGTCTGTATGGGTAATCCGCATTTCGTTACCTTCGTGGATGATATCGACACCATCGACATCGCCCACTATGGCAAGATTCTAGAAAGAGACGAAGCCTTTCCTCAACGATGCAACATCGAGTTCGCACAAATTATAGACACTGACATTATAAGGACACGAGTTTGGGAAAGGGGAAGCGGTATCACAATGGCTTGTGGTACAGGAGCTTGTGCCACAGCTGTGGCCGCAGCCCTGACCAAGCGTGCCGGTAGAAAGAGCAGTATCGTAATGGATGGCGGAACGCTGGAAATAGAATACAGCGAGGCAGACGACCATGTCTATATGACGGGACCTGCCGCCTTCGTCTTCGAAGGAGAAATTGAATTATAAATTAAGAGCAAACTTAAATAACAAAGGTTGATAAAAAGACCGCAATAAAGGAGAACAAAAATATGGCATTAGTTAATGAACATTTTCTGAAGTTGGCTAGCAATTACTTGTTTGCCGACATCGCAAAGAAGGTAACCGCGTACAAGATTGCCCACCCGAAACAACGAGTTATCAGTCTGGGCATCGGTGATGTAACCCAACCCCTCTGCCCTGCTGTCATCAAGGCAATGCACAAGGCAGTGGATGAGATGGCCGTGCAGGCTTCCTTCCGAGGCTACGGTCCGGAGCGAGGCTACGACTTCCTCCGTGAGGCTATCATCAAGAACGACTTCCTGCCTCGCGGCATTCATCTCGATGCCAACGAGGTATTCGTAAACGACGGAGCCAAGAGCGACACAGGAAATATCCAGGAGATTTTGAGATGGGATAACAACATCGGTGTCACCGACCCGATTTATCCAGTATATATCGACTCTAACGTGATGATTGGCAGAGCGGGAGTCTTTGAGAACGGCAAGTGGAGCAACGTAACCTACATGCCATGTGATGAGAGCGACGACTTCATCCCTCAGATTCCAGACCACCGTGTGGACATG
>JAIINY010000031.1:0-17255 GCA_022741625.1 Prevotella sp.
TGGATACGGAGAGAACCTCCACCCACTTCGATACCATTGCAGACGAAGTCGTATGCCTTGGCACGAACCTGCTCTGGATGCTCATCGAGCAATGGGATATCATCAGGATTTGGCATAGTGAATGGATGGTGGGTTGCCATCAGGCGCTGCTCCTCATCACTCCACTCGAAGAGAGGGAAGTCAATAATCCAAAGACACTTGAACACGTTCTTGTCACGCAAGCCCAGACGATCACCCATCTCAAGACGGAGAGAGCAAAGCTGGATACGAGTCTTATTGGCATTGTCGCCGCTCAGAATCAAAACAAGGTCGCCATCGTTAGCACCCATTACAGTCTTGATTTCTGCAAGCTCCTCTGGAGAGTAGAACTTATCGATGCTACTCTTCACTGTACCATCTGCATTATACTTGATATATACCAAACCCTTGGCACCTACCTGTGGACGCTTTACAAAGTCGGTCAACTCGTTCAACTGCTTGCGGCTATAGTCAGCACAACCAGGAACACAGATACCACCTATATACTTAGCCTCATCGAATACAGAGAAGTTACCCTTACCGGTGAAAGCATCCTTCAACTCAACAAACTCCATACCGAAGCGAAGGTCTGGCTTATCGCTACCGAAACGGCGCATAGCCTCATGCCATGTCATCTGCTCCAGCTTAGGAAGCTCTACACCACGAATCTCCTTGAAGAGATGGCGAGCCATTTCCTCGAAAAGATCGATCACATCGTCCTGATCTACGAAGCTCATCTCGCAGTCGATCTGAGTAAACTCAGGCTGACGGTCTGCACGGAGGTCCTCGTCACGGAAGCACTTGGCAATCTGGAAGTAGCGGTCGAAACCTGCTACCATCAGGAGCTGCTTCAAAGTCTGAGGGCTCTGTGGAAGAGCATAGAACTGACCAGGATTCATACGAGAAGGAACTACGAAGTCGCGAGCACCTTCTGGTGTACTACCGATGAGGATAGGAGTTTCAACCTCCATGAAGTTCTGTGAATCGAGGAAGTTGCGAATCAAGATGCACATACGATGACGCAACTCCAAATTCTTGCGAACCGCAGGACGGCGCAAATCGAGATAGCGATACTTCATGCGAATATCATCACCGCCATCAGTATTATCTTCGATAGTGAAAGGAGGAGTCTGACTCTGAGAGAGCACATTCAGCTCCTTTACCAGGATTTCAATATCACCAGTATCCATTTTAGGATTCTTGCTCTGTCGCTCACTAACTGTACCCTTGATTTGGATGCAATATTCACGACCCAGCTTATTGGCAGCATCACACAAGGCCTTATCATCTGCCTCGTTGAAAACCAACTGTGTGATACCATAACGGTCGCGCAAGTCAACGAATGTCATACCACCCATCTTTCTTGAGCGCTGTACCCATCCGGCAAGTGTAACTTCCTTGCCAGCATCAGAGAGACGAAGCTCTCCACAAGTTTGTGTTCTGTACATACCTTATTATATTATATATTTTTGTTTCTGATGTGCAAAGTTACTATAATTTGGGGAAACAACAAAATAAAATCGCAAAAATGTTACTATAAATAACACCTTTGCGACTTTATACATTATCTTTTCACATGCTTGGGGGGATTTTTGCACCACTGTCTGGCTCTCTGAAACGCCTGACGATGGAACTTCTCTTCTGCCTTGATGACCTTAAGCACCTTGCTGGCAGGCAGGATATACATAAACCGGTTATGATATTCCTGCTGCACCAGCTTCATTTCGATATCCAACTCGTCCTGTCGGCGGATAGCCTCAGCACAACCTTTCTCGTCTGCCGGATTAACGAAATGATACCTACGCATCTCATCAAAACAGGAACGCATCTTCTTCATCATCTGGCGGTAAACCGGGAAGAACTTACTTGCTTCCTGCGGAGTGAGGCTCGCATGGGTTGTGATATACTGCTCCAATTCTGCCTCAAAACGCTTCGGGTCAAATGGCGGACGCTGAGCCTGGGAGTTCCCGGCATAACAGGTCACCCCCATCATGGTCATCACAAGAGCTGACACTATAATCAGGATTAAATATCTTGTTCTATGCATGCTGTTATTATCTTCTTTCATCTATAAGTCTTTTTTAATCCATTCTACATCAATTCTCCGCAACAAGTTGAGCATAGAAATCCTGACTATCCATCATTGTATAATCAGCCATCTGCTCAAAGGCTGCATCATCCCCGTCTGTGACGTGTGAACTCTCAGTGGCTGGAGTTTCGTCATGCGCCATTGCATGATGCTTCTTCTCTGACTGTTGAAGCTGGTAAAGCACACCACCACCCAACATAGCAGTCACGGCTAAAACGGCAGCAATCTTTCTGAGAGGTAAATGCCTCCAGAGGCTTAAATGCACGAACTTAGCCTTATTCTCCTGACAATCCTTATCGGTTTCTTCAGGAGAATCAAATTCCTGCATAGGAATCTTTGCCATCATCTGTTCTGCAAAGTTATCAAAATAACCTTCAGGAACCTTGAAATGGTTTTCCTTGCCGAAAATATCATTTATTTTTTTCTCTTCGTTCATCATATTGCAATATTCTTTCTTCTTTTATTTGAATAGACGATTTACATCTCATAAGGTTTAATCAAACAGATGCAAATATTCTGTTATTTTTTTCACTGCCAGATGATAAGAAGCTTTCAGTGCACCTTCACTGGTATTGAGAATCTGACTCATCTCAGAATACTTCATTTCCTCAAAATATTTAAGATTAAAAACCGTCCTCTGCACTTCAGGCAATCTTGCCACCGCTTCCTGTAACCTGGCCTGTACTTCATCACCATCAAAATACTCGTCGCTCATCAATCTGGATGCCACGGAAACATCTTCATCAGCACTTACTTTATCTGCCAGTTTCTGTTTTCTCAGGAAATCGAGTGATTCATTGATAGCAATACGATAAAGCCAGGTAGAAAGCGAAGACTTTCCCTGAAAATTCTGCAAATTACTCCATACCTTGATGAATACATTCTGAAGAACATCATTAGCATCTTCATGACTGAGCACGATACGACGCACCTTCCAGTATAGTTTTTCACTATACTGCTTAACCAGCACTACGAATCCTTCTCGCCGGGTGCGTGGTTCCCGAAGCATCTCTACCAGTTCAGAATCACTGAGTATCATGAAGTTTTCCTATTTAATAATACTAATTCTTTAATTTCTAATATTAGCCTACATTCCCGGCTACAAATATTTCCTCAAATGCTCGAATATCACATCATCAAATCCATAGACATCGGGATAGCTTACCACACCCTTGGCAAATGGATAAAGCGTGTAATACGTGATGAAGAGCGGAATCTGCGGTTCCACCTTTACAGACCCGACCACTAATTTCTTAATCTTCAGAGAATCGGCTGTCATCGAATAGTTGATTCGCTGGATAAGCTTTTCGTTTTTCTCATGAAGCAGGAATTTAGCGAGTTCGAAAGGTTTCTCTACCCTTATGCATCCATGCGAAACGTCTCTGTCTTCCCGGCTGAAAACAGTCTGACTCGAGGTATCATGCAGATAGACGGAGAAGTTATTATCGAAACGGAAAATGATTCTTCCCAATGAATTTCCCTTTCCACCACGCTGAACCACACCATATTTACCGGAAAGCAACATAGCTCTTGTAACCTGAGCCGGATTCACTTCCTCACCTGTCGAACGATCTGAGATATAGTAATTGCGCGCATTGAAGTAAGCCGGATTCCCTGCATGATGCACCATATCCTTGACCATGATGCTGCGAGGCACAAACCATTTCGGATTCAGATCCATCCGCTTGATATAACTGTTCAGTATCGGTGTTTTGGTCTTGGTAGAGCCACATCCAATCTTCATCGACAGCGTATCCTGCTCATCTATGGCATAAAGATGAAAAGATGGTATATTTACCAGCACATACTTCTTATGTCTGGCAGGACTGTCAGCCTCCCTCCACCGGCATCTCTCCATGTTCACAAGAATCTTCATTCTCTGATTTCTGTCAAGACCTTCCGACTTCAATTTTTCCTGCAACGTATAATAGAAAGGAGACTTTGGCTGAACATCCTTCAAGAATGCCGCCAATCTGCTTTTCTCAGTTTCTTCGCCACCAACATCCACCCTACTTCTCAACTGCTGAAGAGCAAGATGAAAAAAAGCATCACTGGCATGCTGCATCTTCACATCAAAAAGGCCACGGTATCTCACAGCCCGCTTGATGGAATCGTATGGATTGGAATCAATGCTGTCCAGACGATTCAGGACGAATGAAGGATTGACGAATCCAAATCTCTGACCGCCCACGTATCTCAAATACGACTTGGTAAGCCTGTATTCCAGACGAGCCATCACATGGTTGATATCCTCGTTGCCTTCCCCCAGATTCAAGCTGTGGAGTCGTTCTAGATCTTGAGTAATCTGATTCACATAGAAATGCTTAGTCTTAAATCCCATTTCATCCACCTTCTGCAGATAGGTCAGCAGCGTATCTGCACGATGATCTATTCCATGGCGGTCAACCCAAAGGAATCCTCCATGATTGCGATAATATCTCTTGGTATGCAAGTCGGCAACAGTAGAACCCGAATCATTGTTCATCAGGCTATCCATCAATCTCCTTACCTTTTTAGAATTGATTGCATAGTTTGGGTTCACCATCTCCTGATAGTATTCCAACGTCAAGTTCTGATTTTCGTTGGGTTCATGCTGCTTACACGACAGAATGACCCAACAGAGCAGGAATGGCAAAAATCTAAGTATTTTCACGAAACGTATATGAATGATAAAAGAAGTCAACAGTTAACGCCTAACCAGAATCTTTCTCGTAAAGGAGGTTCCTACCTTGATGATATAGACACCATCAGAGAGAGAAAGGTTAAAGCGCTTGTCCTGTCCCTCTACCCTGAAAGACTTCACGGCGACACCAGCCAGATTGTAGATGGTAACAATCTGGTTATGGGCTCCGGTGATATGCATCACGCCTCCGGAATAAGTCAAGGAAATCTCCTGCACATCCAGGTCTATCATTTCCTCAGCACCAGTACGCGCCGAAGAAACCATAGGCACAATGAACATCATGCTTGGTATCATCAATATGGTAAGTAAACTTTTCTTCATATTCCTGCTCTTTTACGTAAAAAATACTTTCCTGCAAAGATATAAAAAAAGAAGGAACCTGCCATCATTCCAGATGCCAAGTCCCTTCTTTTTATATATATTTAACCGTAATTACATAATTCCGTCGGCACGGAGCTTCTGCTGCCACTTCCAGGCAGAAGCCAAAACGTCTTCAAGTTTAGCCTCAGCCTTCCAGCCCAATACTTTGTTAGCCTTGGTGCAATCGCCCCAGATCTTCTCGATATCACCCTCACGACGTGGACCGTACTTCCAGTTCAACTTCACGCCAGTAGCCTTCTCGAATGTCTCAACGATTTCGAGAGTAGAGTTACCCTTACCTGTACCAATATTGAAGTACTCAATTGGTTCTGTCTCCTTGTCGAGTACACGAGCCATAGCGCAAACGTGAGCCTTAGCGAGGTCAACTACATAGATGTAGTCGCGGATGCAGGTTCCATCAGGAGTATCATAATCGTTACCGAAGATGGTGAGTTCCTTGCGAATACCCATAGCAGTCTGAGTTACGTAAGGAATCAGGTTGTTTGGCACACCATTTGGCAACTCACCAATCTCTGCTGATGGATGAGCACCGATTGGGTTGAAGTATCTCAAGATAATGCTCTTGATGTTAGCACCGCTATGGATATAGTCTGCGATGATCTGCTCGTTCACCTCCTTGGTATTACCATAAGGAGAAGTAGCCTTCTGATGAGGAGCCTCCTCAGTTACAGGCAAGTTCTCTGGCTTAGGCTGACCGTAAACGGTGCAGGAAGAAGAGAAGATAATACCCTTTACATTATATTTTGGCATCAGCTCAAGCAGGTTGATGAGCGAAACCAGGTTGTTGCGGTAGTACAACAAAGGCTTCTGTACACTCTCACCTACAGCCTTGCTGGCAGCAAAGTGAATGATACCCTCGATAGCAGGATACTTCTGGAACACAGCCTCTGTAGCTGCCTTGTCACGAAGATCAACCTGCTCGAAAGCTGGACGAATACCTGTAATCTTCTCGATACCGTCCAGAACCTCAATCTTTGAGTTTGAAAGGTCATCTACGATTACTACGTTGTAGCCTGCCTGCTGCAACTCTACTGTGGTGTGGCTACCGATAAAACCAGTGCCGCCAGTTACCAAAATTGTTTGTTTCATATTGCTAGTCTATTGAATAATTGATATTATCTTTTTTATATGAAAGTGAGGATTGAAGCCCGGAAGAAAGCGATGCCTGTGCCAGCCTTATCATCCTACACGTTTGCAAAAGTAATGCAAAAAAGTGAAACTACAAAATATTTCCGAAAAAATATGCCGAAAGATTTTTTATTTTCAAGAATAAGCTGTAACTTTGCATCTGAAACATAACTTATCAACAGAAATGGTGTGTTTCTGCAGTTAACATTAGAATTATCAATTATTGACGCAAACAATGACGCAAACATTAAGGATTACGAATATGAAACAGTATGATATCAATCACGACATGCGGTACCTGCAGTTACTCGCACAGTCGTTTCCATCCATAGCTGAGGCTAGCACGGAGATTATCAATCTGCAAGCTATTCTCAATCTGCCGAAAGGCACAGAGCATTTCCTCGCCGACATTCACGGCGAGTATGAGGCTTTTCTGCACGTACTGAAAAATGCATCAGGCAATATCAAGCGTAAGGTGAACGAACTCTTCGGCAATACCCTGCGTGAACAGGACAAGCGTGAACTCTGCACCCTGATCTACTATCCGGAACAAAAACTGGAGCAGGTAAAGCTAAGGGAAGCTGATATCAACGACTGGTATCATATCACCCTTCACCAGCTGGTGGCGGTTTGCCGTGATGTGTCAAGCAAGTACACCCGTTCCAAGGTGCGCAAGTCACTGCCATGCGATTTCTCCTATATCATACAGGAGCTTTTGCACGAGCATACGGAAGATCACGACAAGGCAGCATACGTGAATGTCATCGTAGATACCATCATCTCTACAGGACGTGCTGACGATTTCATTGTAGCCATTGCCAATGTGATACAAAGACTCGCCATCGACCAGCTTCATATACTCGGCGACATATACGATCGCGGACCAGGAGCACACATCATTCTCGACAAGATGTGCCACTATCATAGCTGGGATATTCAATGGGGCAACCACGACGTACTCTGGATGGGAGCCGCTGCCGGTAATGATGCCTGTATCTGCAATGTCATCCGACTGTCGCTGCGCTATGCCAACCTCGCCACCCTGGAGGAGGGGTACGGCATCAACCTCATTCCATTGGCAACCTTTGCGATGGATACCTACGGCGATGATCCTTGCGAAGAATTCCAGCCAAAGATGACGGGTGGTGCAGCCGCTATGGATGACAAGACCAAGAGACTCACATCTCTGATGCACAAGGCTATTGCCGTAATACAATTCAAGATAGAAGGTCAGCTCATCGCCAAGCATCCAGAATGGAAAATGGACGGCAGACGACTCTTTGAGTACGTAAACTACGAAAAGGGAACCGTAGAGATTGATGGCAAGGAATACGAAATGTCCACATGCCACTTCCCTACCATCGACCCGGAGAATCCGAACAAGCTCAGCGAGGAAGAAGAAATCCTGATACAGAAGCTGCACCATTCATTTATGGTATGCGAGAAACTGCACAAGCATATCAGAACCATGCTGCAGCATGGCTGTATGTATGCCATCTTCAACAACAACCTGCTCTTCCATGCTTCCTGTCCACTCAACGAAGACGGAACATTGAAAGAGGTAGAGATTTATCCTGGAGAAAAGTATAGCGGCAAGGATCTGATGCATCATACCGGAATGCAGATTCGCACGGCATTCCAGCAGGATTCCGACCCAGACGAGAAACAGTATGCCATCGATTACTTCCTCTATCTCTGGTGTGGTCCAGACAGCCCACTCTTCGATAAGAGCAAGATGGCAACCTTCGAGCGATATTTTATCGCCGACAAGGAGACCCACAAAGAGGAAAAGGGCTACTACTTCAAGCTGCGTGACGACGAGAAGGTGATAGACCATATCATGGATGCCTTCGGACTGAAGGGCGAGAATCGCCATATCATCAACGGGCACGTTCCGGTAAGAACCCTAAAGGGAGAGAATCCTATCAAGGCAAACGGAAAGCTGATGGTGATTGATGGAGGTTTCTCCAAAGCTTACCATAACGAGACGGGTATAGCAGGTTACACCCTGGTTTATCACTCTCGCGGTTTCCAGCTCGTACAGCACGAACCTTTCACAAGTGCCGAGGATGCCATCACACGCGGTACCGACATCAAGAGCACCACCCAGATTGTAGAAATGAGCAATCGAAGAATGCTCGTAGCAGATACAGATATCGGTCAGGATTTACGCAAGCAGATAGAAGATCTCCAGGAACTTCTCTATGCTTACAGACACGGCTACATCAAGGAAACAGAAAGAAAGAAGTAAAAACGAACAGGATGGTATCAGCAGGTACCTGCCCCAAAAATAATGTTCGCAAGTATGAGAATCTCAAATCCATACTTGCGAACATAACTTCCATCTGAATACTTTAAAACTTATCTTTTAGACAAGGAAATCTTCTTGCTTACCTTAAATCTATCAAATCCCTCACCATACACACCGATTACAGAACTCTGACTCACAAATGCAGTAGGGTCAATCTCATCAATCAGGCGGAATATCTTCTGCGATTCTCTCTGTCTAGCCAGCACAAAGAGCATGTGAACATCCTTGCCGCTATAGCAACCATGACCATCCATGACGGTACATCCACGCTCGGCTGTCGTATTGATGGCAGCACTCAGCTCCAGATACTTATCAGAGATGATAAAGAACTGTACCGAACGGCGCATGGCATTGACAACATGATCAACTGTAAGCGAAACAACGAACAGGCACACATAACCATAAATCACCATTTCCCAGGAGCGAAGCACAAAATAAGAACTGGTAATGATGAGCAAGTCGCAAACCATGATGGCATGTCCCAGAGAAATGTTATAGTACTTATTGATCATTGCTGCCACCGTATCACTACCTCCTGTAGAACCATTACATCCAAGACCCAATCCAGCACTGCTTCCCATGAAGAAGGCACCGATGACCGTCGCCATAAAAGGCTGATCGTGAAGCAAAGGCGTCATACCTACCGTATGAATCTCTATGAAGCGAGTCACCGCAGCAAAGATTACTACACCATAAATCGTCTTGGCACAGAATTTCCAACCCAGGATACGGAATGCAATCAACAGCAAAAATACGTTGAGCGCCAGATAAGTGACCGAGGCAGGAATGCCAAATCCCCAGCAGAAGATAGAGGAGATACCGCCTACTCCACCCATCGTGATATGATTAGGGAGGAGGAATAAATTGAGTCCGATACTACCTTCTATCATTGCCAGACCGATAATGATGTAGTCGCGCAACTCATGCATTTTTGTTTTTCTCGTCATTTGTTGTTTTTTTTAAAAATCATGATTATTTATACCATAAACGTGAAGCCCAACAGGTTTCGGGGTGCAAAGTTACTAGAATTCTTGTTAAAATCAAAGTAGAATCTGCTAAAAAATAGTCTAAAATGAAAAAAAAAGCTATTTTATGCCGACATTTCAAAAAATATTCATACTTTTGTACTGATCTATAAAGACAACGGAAGCAATATCTATTCAAGAAAACTATAAAGAAGAACGATTATAAACATCTTGTCTATGGCAGAAAAAAGCATTAACATCGCATCATGGCCTTGCCTCAGCAATGGCCTTCACTACAATTGGCTAGTAGATTACGCTGCTTTCAGCGCGTTCGGCACCTTCGAGCTTTCAGCAGAAGAATGGGAAAAGCGCGACCTCATCGTCAACTTCAAGGGTAACTCGGAACTCACTACCGAGATAGACCACCAGCAAGCTGTCGATAAGGCCATCGACTTGGTGTCTTCTTTCCTAAAAGCGGTATTCTCTGAAAAAGAGGAAGCCACAAACTCACACTCTACTCTTTCACAACTCACTCTGGTCTGCCTACCAGCCTCAACCCGAAAGCATACTGAACGCAGATTCCGCAAGTTCAGCGAACAGGTATGTGCGGCAACAAGTATGCAGAATGCCTACAACGCATTCAGTTTCACAACTACAAAAGATGAGGATGGAGATGAAGTGGATACACTTCATATAGATGAAACATTCTTTCAGGGAAAACATGTGATCCTCTTCGATGATATTATTGCATCTGGAGGATCTATTGTTCGATTTGCAGAAAAACTAGAAAAATCGGGGGCTAAAGTCATTGCCGCACTCGCTCTGGGAAAGAAAATCCCAGACGGATACGACAATAACGAATAGCGATTACTAGAAATGGAATCTCACATCCACACCACACTGGAAAGGATTGCCTCGCTGGGCAAAATATTCTTTCGTGCCTGTAGCTGAATTATCTACCGCAAAGGTATTATAATTGGTGTCTGTGAGATTTCTACCCCAGAAACTTACATTGAAAGCTTTGAAATTCAAATCAACATGTGCTCCCAAAACTGCATACAGCTTTTGGGAGTAAGTATTTGCATTGTCCCAATAGGTCTTGCCCTGTGCATTCACGTTTGCACCGAGGGTCAGCCAGTCGGTAAGACGATAGTCTGCCATCGCAGCCATTGTATGCTGTGGCACGTAAGGAACGTATTTGCCCTTATAGTCCACAGCATCCTCGCCTTCTCCATCCACATACTTATCAAACTTGCTGCGAGTATAACCATAACTCATAGCCCAATCAAATTTTCCATCGAAAAGCTGTCCTCTCAAAGCTGCTTCAATACCACAGCTGTGACTCTTTCCGGCATTCACCATCATACGTCCGAAGCCATAATTGCCCGCCATGACAGAGAGTTGCTGGTTGGTCACCTTCATATAGAAAGCACTCAAGTCAAAATGCAGCATGTGATCGAAGAGATTCAGATGAGCACCAGCCTCATAATTCCAGGAAGTCTCCGGCTTGTAGGCGATAGTCTTATCAATACGCTGGTAATCCTCCTCGGTATGCGGAATATGATAATCCCCACGCATTGCCTGATTGCGGTTGGCATTCAGTTCGGTCTGTAGCACATCGCTGAACATCTGGATATTATATCCACCTGCACGATAGCCCTTGCTTACAGTAGCATACACATTACTGCCCAGCTCATCAATCTTCAGATTAAGTCCGAATTTCGGTAAAAGCTGGCCATAATCGTCACTCACCTCGTGATCCAGCGAAGAATCCAAGACATAGGTAGCCTTCTTTCCCATTACATTGGCACTCATCTGCATATAGGCACTGGCATCATAATGGATGGCAGTATGCATCAAGTCATAGCGCAAGCCCAAGGTGGCAGTAAGGCGATCGGTGATATTGAAGTTGCTCTCATGAAAGAATCCCAGGTTCCACTGAGGTGTATGATACAATCCCGGTGCACCCATATTCACATTCATGGATACGCCTCCAGCCTTTTCTATAGCCTTGGCAGCTGCAGCCTTGGCAGCCTTTTCCGGCATACCCTGTGCTATCATCTTCTGTGCCATCGCATTGACCATCGCATTATACATCTGCTGCTGGATAGCATTGCCGATAGGCTGGGTCATACCCTCATTGAAGAAGACCGGTCCATTGGTCTTCAGCCACTGATAAGAGAAGAAGCCACCCGCGGTCCAATTCCAGAAACCGCCCACAGCGCGATTACTCTTCAAGGTAAATTCCTGGGTAAGCGAGTTCTGAAGCTGCTCCTGCAGGATGCTCATATAATCGGCAGGAAGATAATCCGAATCCATATTCATCTTATCCTTCAGATACTGATAGCTTGTGGTAGAAGCAAAGCTATAATCTGCTCCTGTATGATTCACGGTAACACCCGAGATAAAGGAATGACGCAAATAGGTTCCGTCAAAGGTGGTGGAAGGAAGCGAAGCCTTGCCTGTCTCCAAATCCAGCTTGCCATAAGGGAAACCATTCTGGTCAACATACTGATAGTTGGCGAGAAGATCTACGTTCCATCCTCTGTTGAGCTTTGCCTTCAGCACAATCTTTCCTCCAGCCTCATCATACTTGTCGGCTCTGTTGCCGGTATTCGTATTTCTGAAGAATCCCTTCTGTGCATCATTGAAGGCAGCTACCGTAAACGCCAGATGGTCATTGATACGATGATAATGAGCCAGCTCTACATTGCGATAATATCGGGAACCATAACTCAACTTCAAATCAGTACCCTCATACTCAAACGGATTGCGGGAATAGATACGCACCAGTCCGCCCTCTGTGTTCTGGCCATAGAGAGTAGCCTGAGGACCACGCAAGATATCAATACGGGAAGTCTGATAATGATGAAGATTGAAGGCAGACTTGCTCATCACCGGGATGCCATCCAGATAGATACCTACCGCAGGACTGTTCACCCTACTGCCAATGCCACGCACATACATAGCACTGGAAAGACGGCTGCCATAGTTAGGCATTACAAAATTAGGGATATAACTAGAAAGCTCGCGCAAATCGCGGGTACCTAGTTTCTGTATCTGAAATCCACCGACAGAAGTACTGCTGAGTGACTGCTGGCGAAGGCGAAAGTTCTCTTTCGGTTGTGAAACCACAACCACCTCGTCGATATCAAACACCTTGCTGCTATCGGTGAATACTTTGAAATTTGTGTTATCTACTCTTTCATTAACAAGGGACAGGACATTGCTTGTGCCAGCCCACAAGGAGATTGGCGCAACTGAGGAAGCCAGCGCCAATGCAATCATTTTCTTATTTATTATATCCTTTTTCATAACGGGTGCAAAGGTACAGCATTTTCCTGACACCCAAAATCCTTATTTATTAGGAATTCCCCCTGCGATAGGACTTGACGGCAAACCAAATGTATGCCACCAGCAGGATGTAGCCTATATAATATAAGGTGGAAACACTGAAAATGATATAATCGAGTGCACATACACCTGCCAGACCGCCCAGATACAACAGGGCTTCACCAAACGGAAGACGATGATAAACTTCATCGACACATGCCAGTCCCACAATGAGAATACTCCATACCAAGGCAAGAAATACTCCCAACACCTTAGGTACCGCAAAAGGATTCAATGACGGATGGAAATAGAACTGTCGCCACATCTCTGGTTCAAAAGTCTGAATCCAGGCATAAAAGGCTGCCGAGATGGATACCAGAAGCACAAGAGCAAGAGGATACGGCGAATCAATATCATTGAAATGCACAATCTTGGCATTGCTATGAAATACCTTTCTTACCAGATAAGCCAAAGTGATGACTACAATGACTACCAGGAAAATGAGCAAGTGGACATTGCTGAAAGTCATGATGAATTCAGAGATAGGATCATCCGGTACTACCTGAGGAAGCAATCTCGATTCCCTACTCCATCCAAACCTGTTATCTTCAGTGGCAAGCTGCACCCATACAGAGTCGATGCTGTCTTGTGGCACCATACGGATATCTGTCACAACCAGAAGCTGGTCCTTTTTGACAGAGAATGAATCTACCGAAAGACCACTCACCAATTCTTCTGGTTGCTGTCGCATCAAATAGATAGAATCCTTAAACACCATAAAATTATATTTGTTGGTGTAATGGTGGGTGGTAGAGAATGAGATAGAATCCAACTGACGGTCACTGTACTCCAGCATGGCTGCATGCTGCTGATGGGAGTTATGACGATGATAGCAGCTGTTGAGCATCAAACAGATGCCCAACATACATACCATCATTCTTATCATCAGTCTTATTCTCATTCTTTATGTTGGGTTACGAAACCCGTTACGTTTTTATTTTGTGCTATAGACATTCATCTGGCACTCTGCACAGTTGAATTCCAATCGGAATCTTCTGCCATCGCCCAGCTCCAGGAACAGAGGCTCCTTCCATTGCGGCTTCTTGCCTCCTCGTTTAACACAATAGCCCAAAGAGTAGCGGATGCAATGGCGGCACTGCATGATGAGGGATTCTCCCTTAGGTTGCTCAACCTCAAATGCAGATTCAATATGCTTCATGCCATGCGTCTTGTAGAAATGCTCAGCACTGCGGTTAGCAATATTATAGAGATATGGCCATTTGCCATAGGCTGGCTGCCAGACAAACTCCTCCGGGTTCAACTCGTGCTCACCCACCTGATCCAGGCGATAAGGTGATGAGAATAATTCATCCATAAAGCCTTTCTCCAATGATTTATCTACAATATTCTGAATACCTTCTGTCACGGCTGCGATCAAATCCCTACGAAAATCAGACAGGAAACTATTTGGAATGAAATAATTCTCAATATCACCTTCAAGAACCACTTCATCACATTCAAATACCGTATTGCCCATCTTGCTCAACTGCTTTCTGATATTATCACCCTGAGGACGTTTCGCCAATTCCAGCGGAGCATCAAACTCGAAAGCGTACTCGTCAACCTTGTAAGCTTTATGCTTCTCCAAGAAGCCTTCCGTAGTCATTGAGTCTAATTGAGGAACATTCACCGAAACTCCTACCTGAACAGAAATATCCTGAAGAGGCATCGATCCCCGATAATAGGGTGCAATCTTGATGTAGAGAGGAATCTTGCGGCTCACAGTTTTCTTTGATAGAATATTCTCGAAAGCCTGGTCATTATTACGATAGAGAGCCATACCTGGGCGCAGATGCTCCGGCATACGAAGCGGATAGAGTCGGTTACCTTCCACACGGTTTACGCGGAATCCCTCCAGCTCTTTCTCGTCGTTGATAAAGCAGAGACCATCACCATTGGCAAAGCTTGCCACTGTCGCCACGTTGAAGGAAACATGGCCTCTTATCTCCTTGACCTTACCAACATACTCGCCCATCGCCTTCGGTGTATCAAAAGAAGCGATGTCTGGCTGTCGCCCATTGAGGAAATAGTTGGTAAATCCTCTGTTGAATGTCTTTTTCAAGTTAGGCTGGAACGTATGGATAGCACGACCAAATGATGCTCTACAATACTTATCCGGATTGGCAGCAACAATCTCATCGAGTTTCCGACTATAGGCAGCCACAACATTCTTCACATAGTTTACATCCTTCAGGCGTCCTTCTATCTTGAAAGAAGTTGCACCCGCATCAGCAAGTTCCTGCAGATGATCTATCTGGCAGAGATCCTTCAATGACAGCAGATGACGCTCATGCTCTATTTCATTTTCATTGGAATCTATGAGATTGAATTTCATTCTGCAGAACTGAGCACACTCACCACGGTTTGCAGAACGGCCGAAACATTTTTCCGAAGCATAGCATACACCCGAATAACTAACACAAAGCGCACCATGCACAAAGACCTCCAACTGCGTAGAAAGATTTTTCCTGTGAATTTCCCTGATTTCATCAAGAGAAAGTTCACGGGCAAGGACCACTCTATCGAATCCTAGCGTTGACAGCCAGGCAACCTTGTCTGCAGAACGTGCATCACACTGCGTGCTGGAATGCAACTCGCGATGCCATAGTTGATTGGCTCTTACATCCCAGAGAACACCCATATCCTGCAACAGGAGTGCATCCACTCCAATACGGTCCAACTCGGCAATCATCTTCAGCGTATCCTCCATCTCATTTTCATAGATGATGGTATTCACCGTCACGTGAACCTTGGCACGAAACTGATGGGCATAATCACAGAGTTTCTTAATATCCTCCAGCGAGTTGGCAGCAGCAGCGCGGGCTCCAAAACGTGGTGCACCTATATACACCGCATCGGCACCATGATCGATAGCAGCGATACCACACTCCAGATTCTTGGCTGGGGCAAGAAGCTCTAGCTCCGTCAAGTGTATTTCTTTTTTCTTCTTTGCTTCAATATCATTCATTTCCTAACCTATCTTAGTTCTTTTTACGACTCCAACCTTATTGAATATCCTCAATGTTATAAGGAGTTTCCTGATAAACGTAATAGTTGATCCAGTTACTGTAGAACAGGTTGGCATGGGCACGCCATGTTACCAAAGGTGCCTCATTCGGATCGTCATGGAAGTAATAGTTCTCAGGCAATTCTACGTCGTCTCGCTTGCCCATGTCTCTTTTATACTCCTTATCGAGCGTGTTAGGCGCATATTCCAGATGACCTGTCACGAAGAATTCGCGTCCACCCCTCGCCATTACGATACTCACGCCACTCTCTGCAGATTCTGCGATAATATCCAGTCCCGGCACTTTTTCGATGTCTTCCCTGCGCACCTCTGTATGGCGGCTATGCGGCATATTGAAGATGTCATCAAAACCACGGAAGATAGGGAGTGACGGATCAAGCGGTTTCTGAGGAAAGATACCAAACTTCTTTTTATCAAGCTGATATTTTGGAACACCATAAAAGTGATAGAGTCCAGCCTGCGCGCCCCAGCAGATATACAGCGTAGAGGTAACGTGGGTACGTGCCCAATTGAATATCTCCTGGATTTCCGGCCAATACTCCACTTCCTCATATTCCATCGTCTCTATAGGAGCACCCGTCACTATCATACCGTCAAACTTCTGCTTTGACAGTTCCGCAAAGTCCTTATAGAACATCATCATGTGTTCTATCGGCGTATTCTTTGGAGTATGGCTCTTCAACTTCATAAAGTAAACCTCCAACTGCAGAGGCGTATTGGAGAGCAGTCTCACCAAATCAGTTTCTGTCGTGATCTTAAGCGGCATCAGGTTGAGCACACAAATCTTCAGCGGTCTGATTTCCTGATCATGTGCACGACTCTCATCCATCACGAAAATATTCTCATGCTTCAGCAGCTCAATAGCTGGAAGTTTATCCGGTAATCTTAACGGCATCTTATCTTGTTCCTTTCTTCTTTAAAAACATTATATATATCCCCTTTCTGCAAAAGTGGACATTTCACTTATTCCGTGCAAAGTTACGTTTTTATTTTGAAATAGCAAAAGAAAAAAGAAAGAAATATATATTCATACGAAAAAAAGAGCTTCTGTAACAAAAACAAAAAAGGTCGCATACCCTTTAATAAGAGTATTGCGACCTTATTGTATTTATGCGAGTCTCCAAG
Organism: Prevotella sp.; assembly: GCA_022741625.1. Classification (GTDB taxonomy): domain Bacteria; phylum Bacteroidota; class Bacteroidia; order Bacteroidales; family Bacteroidaceae; genus Prevotella. The sequence continues at coordinate 17,122 of JAIINY010000031.1, forward strand.
AGAACGCTAGTCTGAATGCCTATGCAACCAGATTAGTCCTTGAAGAAATCCTTAACAGCCTCGTTTGGTACCATTTTCTCATCGAAAACGTAAGCACCAGTCTTAGGGCTCTTAACCATCTTGATAACCTTTGT
>JAIINY010000331.1:0-2886 GCA_022741625.1 Prevotella sp.
TCCAGTTCCGACCTCTGGACCATGCCGCTCGCCGAAAAGAAGGATGCTGGAAATATCTATACCGACCTGCACATCATCCGAAAGGAACAGAGCTGCGCCGGAAGCGGATATGATACCATCACCCTGAGCGTACCCGACCAGGGCAAGGACTTCCTGCCCAATTTCCGCATCGGCGATATGGTGTATCTCTATACCTACAAGCTCAAGGAAGAACCGGATGTGAGAAAGGCTATATTATATAAAGGTGTGCTGCAGGAGATTCACAGCGATGAAATCGTGGTTCACCTGACCGATGGACAGCAGAACGCCGACATCTTTGAGACGAACCTGCCGTATGCCATCGAACACGGAACGAGTGATGCCTCTACGGGGGGAAGCATCCGCAACCTGCACCAATTTATCTGTGCACCAAAGGACAAACGCGACCTTCTTCTGGGCCAGCGTGTTCCAGCGAGAGACACTTCGCAGGAATTGACCAGACACTATGACGATGTATTGGACGACATCATCCTCCGTGCCAAGCAGGCACAGGATTACTTCCTGCTCGTGGGACCTCCTGGAACAGGAAAGACCAGTCGTGCCCTGAAGTTCATGGTGGAAGAAGCACTGAACGACGGAATAGGAATACCTACAGCAGAAAGCATCGCCTCCGGAGGCAAGTCGGCTCTTCAGCCTGCTTCCTCTATCCTGCTGATGAGCTATACCAACCGTGCCGTGGATGAAATCTGCGAGATGCTGGTAGATTCTGGCATCCCATTCCTGCGCCTCGGCAGCGAATATTCCTGCGATGAGCGATTCCGCCCTTATCTGATAGAGAAGGCAATCAGCGACTGTCCGAAGCTGGAAGCCATCAAGCAATATATAATAGGTACGCGCGTGATTGTAGGCACCACTTCGATGATGACCTCCAAGCCCTTCATCTTTACGCTGAAGCACTTCAAGCTTGCCATCATCGATGAGTCAAGCCAGATACTGGAGCCTAATCTCATCGGTCTGCTATCGGCGGTAGATAAGTTCATCCTCATCGGCGACTACAAGCAGTTGCCAGCTGTCGTGCAGCAGAGCGAGAAGGATTCGGGCATCCCTACCATCAACGACAATCAGAAAGGGGGTGTCATCGATATGAGTATCCTGCAGGACATCTGCCTCACCAACTGCCGCAACTCCCTCTTCGAGCGACTGATCAGATGGGAAGACCACGAGGAGCGCACCGAATTCATCGGTATCCTGCGCCGCCAGGGACGGATGCATCCGGAAATTGCCGAGTTTCCGAACCGTATGTTCTATCGCCGGGAGAAACTGGAGCCCGTACCTTGTCCGCATCAGTTGGAGTCGGAACTGTCGTACACCCTCCCATCAGAAGATGCACTTGATGACCTGCTGAAGGAACACCGCATGATCTTCCTCCCTTCCAGATTCTGTAAGGAACCGAATGTGTCGGACAAAATCAATGCCAACGAGGCAGAAATCGTAGTGGATATGCTTCGCCGCATCCACCGTTTCTACGGCGACAGGTTTGATGCCCAGAAGACGGTGGGCGTCATCGTACCCTATCGCAACCAGATAGCCATGGTGCGCAAAGGCATCGAAAAGCTGGGCATCCCGGAACTGGAAAAGATCAGCATCGACACCGTGGAGCGCTATCAGGGCAGTCAGCGTGATGTCATCATCTACAGTTTCACCATCCAGAACATCTGGCAGCTCGATTTTCTTGCCGGCAACAGCTTTGTGGAAGACGGAGCCATCATCGACCGCAAGCTGAATGTCGCCATTACCCGAGCCCGGAAACAGATGATTATGACCGGTAACCCGGAGATACTGTGCAATAATCAGATTTTTAGCGAATTAATAGAATACGTAAGAGGCAAGGGAGGATATTTGGAAAGAAAAGCGACGGAAAGTTGAATAAAAGCAGGAAAAGCTTCTCGTTTTGCAAAATTTCCCCCAAAAAGTTTGGTGATTCAGAAATAAAGTCCTATCTTTGCAATCGGATTATAAACAAAAGGATAAACAAGAGACACAATAAGATATAGGATTCCGGTGCTCAACAGGCACTGGAATTCTTTATTTTTTATGCCTCCTGCCAACTTAATTAATAACAATAAACAAAAAGAAAATTATGGCTTACATGTCACAAGAAGGCTACGACAATCTCGTAGCTGAGCTGAAACAGCTCGTAACTGTAGAGCGCCCTAAGGCATCAGCCGCAATTGCTGAAGCCCGCGACAAGGGTGATTTAAGTGAGAATTCTGAGTATGATGCCGCTAAAGAGGCACAGGCTCATCTGGAAGATAAGATCAATCGCCTGAAGCTCACCATTGCCGAGGCCAAGATTATCGATACCAAGCAGCTCAGCACCGACAGCGTGCAGATTATGTCGAAGGTAGAGATGACCAACATGGCTAACAAGGCAAAGATGACTTATACCATCGTGAGCGAGAGCGAGGCAAACTTGAAGGAAGGCAAGATTTCCATCAAGACTCCTATCGCACAGGGATTGCTCAACAAGAAGGTAGGTGAGATTGCAGAAATCAAGATTCCTCGCGGCACCATCAACCTTCGCATCGACAAGATTTCATTTGAATAAAACGGAATAAAAGGAACTATCATATCGGCAGCGATGCCCGTATGACGGTTCCTTTTATGTTATATGTAAGCCTACCCGATATACTCTATAGAAAATGAAAGTAGCCGATGCAACGACATCAAAAAGAGAATAAGATAATATGTATTGTAAATTATAAATTATTAATTATAAATTGATTAGCGATTATGGCAAGCATTTTTTCAAAGATTGCAGCAGGAGAGATTCCTAGCTACAAGTGTGCAGAAAGCGACAAGTTCTATGCTTTCCTCGACATTAGCCCTATCGGCAAAGGTCATACT
>JAIINY010000332.1:0-2883 GCA_022741625.1 Prevotella sp.
ATTCTTTGTGCTCTGACCGCGAACTGGAAGACCATTACGATGTCTAACTCCACGATAGCAACCAATATCCATCAGTCGCTTAATGTTCATCTGGATCTCAGAACGGAGATCACCTTCAACCTTGAACTCAGCGCCGATAATTTCACGGATCTTGGCTGCCTGATCGTCAGACCACTCGCTGACTTTCAGGTCACGGCTTACACCTGCCTTATCCAATATCTTTGCTGAACTACTTCGACCGATACCATAGATATAGGTCAATGCGATTTCGCCACGCTTATTCTGGGGCAAATCTACTCCAACAATTCTTATTGCCATTGTTTAATAAAAAATTAAAAAATTAATACTTTGCGTTAAAAGCGGTGCAAAAGTACAACTTTTTTTTGAAACAGCCATACTTTTACAGAACTTTAACATTAGCCCTGACGCAATTTCATCTTAGGGTTCTTCTTGTTGATAACGAAGAGACGACCCTTACGACGTACGATCTTGCAATCAGCTGAACGCTTCTTCAATGATGCTCTTGTCTTCATAACCTTATATGTGATAATTATTTGTATCTAAAAACAATTCTACCCTTAGTCAAGTCGTATGGACTCATTTCCACCTTCACCTTATCACCAGGTAAAATCTTGATGTAATGCATTCTCATCTTACCAGAGATGTGGGCAGTAATGTCAACACCATTCTCCAATTCAACGCGGAACATAGCATTTGATAATGCCTCTACAATTGTTCCATCTTGCTCAATAGCGGCCTGTTTTGCCATAATTAAATTTTTTGTCCTTCTAAATGTTCAACTTCTACGAATGAAGATAAAATTTCAGCTTTACCTTTTCGAACAACGATTGTATGCTCAAAATGAGCAGCTGGTTGACGATCTCTAGTAACTATGCTCCACTTGTCGGGGAGCAAGCCAATTTGACGGTCGCCCATTGTTATCATCGGCTCTATAGCCAAGCACATACCTTCCTTTAACAGAATGCCGGAACCACGATTGCCGTAATTACGAACGGGAGGATCCTCGTGCATAGCCCTGCCAATGCCATGACCTGTTAGCTCTCGTACTACTCCATAACCATATTGCTGGCAATGAGTCTGTACTGCGTAACCAATATCACCCAAATGCTTTCCTGCCACAGCCTGTTCGATACCCAGGTACAAAGATTCTTTAGTTACCTTAAGGAGTTGTTGAACATCGGAAGTTACCTCTCCAACAGCGAAAGTATAGCAACTATCACCGTTGAAACCTTCTAAAAGGGTGCCGCAGTCGATGGAGATAATATCACCATTCTTCAGCACGTCCTTCTCACTAGGAATACCATGTACTACAACATCATTGATGGAAGTACATATACTAGCGGGAAAAGGCTCTCCATAAGGATTAGGAAAATTCTTGAACGTTGGAATCGCACCGTGATCACGGATGAACTCCTCAGCTACCCTATCCAAATGGAGAGTCGTTACACCTGGTTTTATATGTTTACCTAATTCCGCAAGAGTTGCACCAACGAGTTGGTTAGCCTTGCGCATCAGGTTAATTTCATCCTCTGTCTTCAGAAATATCTGCATTTCAAAAGATAAAGACTAATATGCAGCAACACCACCCTGACGAGTATGGCCTGAATTGAGAAGACCATCATAGTGGCGCATAAGCAAATGACTCTCGATCTGCTGCAATGTATCAATCACAACACCTACCAAAATCAACAGAGAAGTACCTCCGAAGAATTGTGAGAAGGCCTGCTGCACATCAAGAAGTCCTGCAAGAGCTGGCATAATCGCAATAAATGCAATAAATAATGAACCTGGTAAAGTAATACGAGACATTACGGTATCAATGTACTCAGCGGTATCCTTACCTGGCTTAACACCTGGAATGAAACCATTGTTACGCTTCATATCCTCCGCCATCTGAGTTGGGTTCAATGTAATAGCAGTGTAGAAATATGTAAACGCAATCACGAGGATTACATAGATTACATTATAAAGTAAACTGCGGTTATCCATCAGCTGCTGAACAACGCTACTTGCATTTTCAGACTGGTAGCGAACTACAGCCAATGGAATGAACATCAAAGCCTGCGCAAAGATGATAGGCATTACGTTGGCTGCGAAAAGCTTCAATGGGATGTACTGACGTGCACCACCATACTGCTTGTTACCAACCAAGCGCTTAGCGTACTGAACCGGGATCTTACGTGTACCCTGTACCAGAAGAATTGAGGCACAAACTACAGCGTAGAGAATAAGGATCTCTACAATGAACATGATCAAACCACCACCAGAGATAGCCTGCAAACGAGAGGTCATCTCCTGTACGAATGCCTGAGGCAAACGAGCGATGATACCAATCATAATGATGAGAGAGATACCATTACCAACTCCCTTATCCGTGATACGCTCACCAAGCCAGAGAATAAACATACTTCCTGCTGCAAGGATGATAGTAGCTGGAATCATAAAGACAGTCCAGCTAATACCCGTTGCCAAAGCGTTAGCAGCCTGCATCTTCAAATTCAGAAGGTAACTAGGAGCCTGAAAGACCAGGATGGCTACAGTCAGGACTCTAGTGTACCATTGTATTTTCTTGCGGCCGCTCTCGCCCTCGCGCTGCATCTTCTGGAAGTAAGGTACAGCGATAGCAAGAAGCTGCATAACAATTGAAGCTGAGATATAAGGCATAATTCCCAACGCGAAGATAGACGCATTAGAAAATGCACCACCAGAGAACATGTCCAAAAGCGACATAAGACCGCCTGAGGTCTGCGACTGCAATTTTTCCAACATGCTCGGATTGATACCCGGAAGTACCACAAACGAGCCAAAACGGTAAATAGCCGTAAACAGAAGAGTAATGAGGAGTCTCTGACGGAGATCCTC
>JAIINY010000333.1:0-2845 GCA_022741625.1 Prevotella sp.
TAGAAGTATCCCGCCTTCTTGCGGTCTTCCATTGCCGTTTCGCTTCGCTTGTCATCGGCTCTTCCTCCACGTTCAGTAACGCGTGTAGAAGCAATCTCGTCGATGATATCCGCTACGGTTGTTGCTTTTGATTCCGTGAGTCCGGTGCAGCTACTTCGCGGAGTACGTAGGTACTGCGATTTCCCCACTTGGGCAATACCACATGGGGAGTAAAAAGACTACCCATACAGGGTGTAAAGAACATACCATACATTTGGTATAAGGCTGCCAAACGTATGGTATGTATGATGGATAAGGATATGTGTCCTATATATAATAAGGTGTAATTGGTATAGACCAATTAAAATAGTATCTTCATTTTATTGCTAAATAATTATAAAGAAGTTGTTAGTATCAAATAAAAAGAGTATATTTGTACAATATAAAATTAATAAATCATGGCATTACCGATAAATATAGAAAGCCTTCTTAGTGGAAGTGCAGTAGAAAGCAACCAGCTTGAATACAAGGAAGGTTGGAATCCAGATACAATATATCGTAGCATCTGTGCCTTTGCCAATGATTTTGAAGACACTGGTGGTGGGTATATCATTGTTGGTGTAAAGGAGGAACACGGTCATGCTGTTCGTCCTGTTTTAGGTGTTAATCCTAATTTGATAGAACAGATAGAGAAGGATATGGTTGGTTACAATAATCTTATCCGTCCATACTATCAACCTCGTCTTTTCATTGAAGAGGTTGATGGCAAGACTGTTCTTGTAATCAAAGTGACGGCAGGAGAACGCCGTCCATATAAGGTGCCTGATCGTATTACTGCAAAGCAGAAGGACTTCAACTATTATATCCGCTATAATAGTAGTAGCATTGTGCCGAAAGATGAGTATGAACGTGAGCTGATAAATTTGGCTAATCGTACTCCTTTTGACGACCGTGGCAATGATCAGATAAGTCTTAGGGATATTTCGGCTACTTTGTTGAGAGACTTTCTTGTTGAAGTAGGTAGTGATTTGGCTGATCAAGATCTATCGGGTGAAAACTTGAAAATAGTTCTTGACCAAATGGACTTGTTGGAAACTACACCAGAAGGCTTCAAGGTCAAGAATGTTGCTGCGATGATGTTCTGTGAGCATCCTGAGAAATTCTTCAAAATGACCCAGGTTGAAATCGTGATATTCCCTAAGGGGAGATTACAAGATCCTGATAATATGATAGAGGTTGCACCGATAAGGGGTTGTGTGCCTAAGATGATTCGTGATACGATGAATTATCTCAAGACAAATATTATTCAGAAGACAATTCATAAGCCAGAGAATACAGAACGTTCCGTTGTTACATATAATTATCCTTATCAAGCTTTGGAAGAAGCTGTCGTAAACAGCCTTTATCATCGCAGTTATATTGAAAGAGAACCTGTTGAGATAACTATCGAACCAGATAAGATTAGTATTCTCAATTTTGGAGGACCTAATCACACAATATCTATGCAGGCTATAAAAGAAGCTCGTATGCTTCGTTCTCGTCGATACACAAACCGCCGATTGGGTGAGTTCTTAAAGGAATTGAATTTGACAGAGGGTAGAGCTACGGGGATTCCTACTATTCAGCAGAAGTTGCAGGAAAACGGTTCGCCTCGTGCAATAATTGAGACCGATGAGGAACGTACATATTTCTTAATAGATATACCATGTAATTTAGACTATATCGGTGTGCCTGTTGGTAAAGAATGCAAGAAAGAATGCAAGAAAGAATGCAAGAAAGAACTGTCTGAATTACAGATGCTTATCATGGGGGCGTTGTCTGAGAATGCTAAGTTAACAATACCAGAATTAGCAAGAAAGATGGGCATATCTGCAAGAAAGATTTCTCAGGAACTAAAGTTTTTACAGGAAGAATTTCAGGTCTTGAAACGTGAAGGAGGTCGTAAGAATGGTTATTGGGTAGTATTGAATCATGACGTGTAAAACGTATTATAATATACATATATTTCTGTACGATAGCAAGTGCTTTCTAAAGTAACTCGAATGGTTTGGAGTTATTCAGAGCATAACTTGCTATCGACAGATATTTCGTTCTGTTAAGGATAGATCTCGATATGGCTGCTGCCGGAGTTGCCATTCTTGATAATCCTTATCTGGGTGGTGATGCGCTCGCTCATCGTGTCGGTATGGCTGATGACGCCCACCTTCTTGCCTTGCGAACTTTGCAGCATGGCGAGGGAGTCGATGACGGTGGCTAGGGTGTCAGGGTCGAGGGTTCCGAAGCCTTCGTCGATGAACAGGTTCTCGAAGGAGATGTTGCGGGAGGACAATGCCGACAGACCCAGGGCGAGACCGAGACTTACGATAAAGGTTTCGCCGCCTGATAGGGAGGTGGTGTCTCGGATATCGTCGGCACGGTCGTGATCGATGACTCGGATGCCCAGCGAATGCTTTACCTGCTGCAGTTCGTAACGGCTGTTGAACTTTCTGATTTCCTGGTTGGCGTGCGCTATCAGGAAACTGAGCGTATAGCATTGAGCTATCTTGCGAAGCGTCTTTCCGTCTGCTCCGATGGCATCTGTGATGGCTGTCCAATCATCCTTTTCCTGGGTTACGAGCTTCAGAGCCTCAGCCTTGTCGCCCAACTGTTTGAGGGCTTCCTGATGGTTCTGCATCCTGGCGTTGGCAGCAATCAGTTCGTTGCGCTGGCTTCTTTCCTGATACTCCTGCTGAATGGCTAGGAGAGCATCACGGCTTTGGGCAGGCTGATGTTCCAAATGCTGCTGATGCGCCTTTTCTGCGCTCTGGTAAAGGGCGGTAGTTGAAGCCACAGCTTTCTCTTTTTCGTCCTTTTCCCGTCGGATAGC
>JAIINY010000334.1:0-2843 GCA_022741625.1 Prevotella sp.
TGTGTATGCACAATATCTGCCAGCCAACTTGAAAGAAGAGATGAACAAGAAGGATGGTGCAGCAGAGCAGTTGGACTATCTCTGCAAGGAATGCAAGAAGACCGGACAAAAGGTGTATCTCTTCATTGACGAGTACGATCATTTCACCAATACCATTCTGGCAGAGCCGGATTGCCTCAACAGCTATCAGGCAGAAACCCATGGAACGGGATATCTCCGTAAATTCTTCGATACTATCAAGTCGGCAACCGATTCCACCCTGGAGCGAGTATTCGTAACGGGTGTTAGTCCTGTTACTATGGATGATTTGACCAGCGGTTTCAATATCGGCACCAACTACTCCCTGGCATACGAGTTTAACGAGATGACGGGCTTCACGGAGGAAGAAGTGCGCGAAATGCTCACTTACTATACCGATACCCTCAATCTCCACAACTACACCGTGAATGAATTGATAGAACTGATGAAGCCATGGTACGACAACTATTGCTTCGCAAAGGCTTCTTACGGAGAAACCACCATGTATAATTCTAATATGGTGCTCTATTTCATTGATAATTATATAAGAAATCGGGGAAGACTGCCGGAAAATATGATAGAGGAAAATATCCGACTGGATTACAACAAACTCCGCATGCTCATCCGCAAGGACAAGGAGTTTGCACATGATGCCTCTATCATCCAGCAACTGGTTGAGAATGGTTTTGTGGCTGGTGAACTCAAGACTGGCTTCCCTGCCGAGCAGATAGGCGACCCGGATAATTTCGTAAGTCTGCTCTACTACTTCGGTATGGTTACCATCGCTGGAACTCATCAGGGAAAGACCAAGTTCGTAATACCAAACGAGGTGGTGCGAGAACAGCTGTTCAGATACCTTCTTGACACTTACAAGGAGAACGACCTGAAATATGATTCATACGAAAAGGGAAATCTGGAAAGCGCCTTGGCATATTGTGGAGAATGGAAGCCATATTTTGAATATATCGCAGATAGTCTGCATAAATATTCATCACAAAGAGACCATCAAAAGGGAGAATATTTCGTGCATGGATTCACGCTCGCCATGACCTGCGACAACAAGTTCTATCGCCCGATATCCGAAAAGGATACCCAGGAAGGATATGCCGACATCTTCCTCTGTCCATTGGTTGATAATTTCAGCGATATGCTTCATTCCTACATCGTAGAACTCAAATATGCCAAGTCGAAGGATACCGATGCGCATGTAGAGCAACTTAGACAGGATGCCATCAGACAAGTGGTTAGATATGCAGAAAGCGAAGTTGTGACTTCTGCCATCAAGACTACGCAGCTGCATAAGATCATCGTGGTGTATAAAGGAACGGAAATGGTGGTTTGCGAAGAAGTTGAATAATAAAGGAGTTGAAATGCCTTTTCTAATAGAGCTACACGTAAACATTATTTGAGTCCTAGAACGAAATAAACAGAAACGGCTCGCAAGAAGTTTCAATTTCTTGCGAGCCTTTATAATTTGTAGGCCTTTGATTTAGAACCAGTTAAACCAATCATCAAGTTCAATGTTCCAAGCTCAAAGTTCAATCTCTTTATACGAGTGTTGCAACGACTTCCTCACGGGTACCTGGCAACATATCGATGACAGGAATCTCTGGCATGGTGTAGCAACCTGGCTGGAGACGGAATGAAGCGCGAGCTACGTTAACCAATACCTGAGCTGTGAGGGCTGGGTTATTGATGCTCATGTTGAACTCGAAGCGCTGGTTCTGAGTCTTGCCAGATACACCCTTGCGAACGAGGTTCACACCATGACCCATATCCTTTACATCATCTACAGATGCAACGGCAAATACGTGGGTCTCATCGTGAGCGAAGTATGGGTCAGCCTTGATCTCTGCTGTAACATCCTCAAGCTTGGCACCTTCCTCCAACTCTACATAAACCATACGGCGGTGGATACCCTCGCCCAATGGGATTGTAACAGAGAGCGCTTCCTTGACACCCTTCTTGCTACGAACGCAAACAGAGTGTCCCATGCTCATACCAGGACCGAAGTTGGTATAGGTCAATCCCTTTGGAGCCAGACTTTCCATCAATACACGTACGATAGAGTCTGAACCTGGATCCCAACCGGCAGAGATAACGCTCACCTTGCCAGCCTTCTTGCAGTTCTCCATCTGCTTGGTGCGGTAGTCGAGGATGCTGGTGTGGATATCGAAGCTATCTACGGTGTTGATGCCGAGTGCAACGATCTTCTCTGCATACTCAGGGCAAGAGCGTGTAGGAGTTGCGAGGATAGCAACATCCACATCCTTCAACTTGGTGATGTCATCTACTACCTCATAGTTAGCCAACTCAGCTGGTTTGTCCTTAGCACCCTGGCGACGAACGATACCTGCGATCTCGAAATCTGGAGCGGCTTCGAGAGCTTCTACTGTAAACTTACCGATGTTGCCGTAACCTACTACGGCTGCTCTAAACTTTTTCATTTGATGTATTTATTTCTTTTATATTGTTGTTTATTTTGAATAATTCCTTTCTGATATCTATTTCCAGTTGCAAAAGTATAGCTTTTTCTTGAAATACGTGACGTTTTAATAGATTTTTAACTCATAAAACTTGCAAAAGGTATTAAAATCATAGTTTCTAGGTAGAATGAAGGGGGAATTGTAAGGGTTCTTGAATAGATTCCTTACAGTTTCGTGATTTCAAGGATTTAAGAGATAGCCTTATTCTTTAAAGCTTTTGCCCTTACAGGGCGTCGGGGGTGCGTTCATAATTACCCAGGGCGATGCCCTGGGAGGGCACTGAAAAAGGTACCCAATTTTAAGTTGCATAGCTTGTTTTTGAACTTTAATTCTTGTCCA
>JAIINY010000335.1:0-2829 GCA_022741625.1 Prevotella sp.
GCCTTATCAGCTCTCGGCTGGTGAGAAGCAGATTCTCGCCATCCTCCTTACCGTGCTGGTGGAGGACAACCAATCTTATGTCCTCTTTATGGATGAGCCGGAAATCAGCCTTCACTTCGAATGGCAGAAGCAGCTCATCGGTCTGGTGCTGAAACTCAATCCGAACATCCAGATCATCATGACTACCCACAGTCCTGCTGTGGTCATGGACGGATGGACCGACCGTGTGACGGATGTGAGCGACATAACGATATAAGTGAAACACGACTATTATGGCTAAACGTTTAACCGATAATATCAACTCCCTCTACTTCGAGGCCGCCAACAAGATGACCTCGAAGAAGGCTCGGCGCAAGATAGTGGCTTACGTCGAGAGCTACGATGATGTCTTCTTCTGGCGGTCGGTGCTGGGAAAGTTTGAGGATGAGACGCGCTATTTCGAAATCCTGCTTCCTACCCGCAACAACCATCTCGACCGTGGCAAGAAAGCGGCTATCGGCAATATGCTCAAGGGGGTGGGCAAGGATATGATAGCCTGTGTGGATGCCGACTACGATTTTCTGCGGCAGGGTACTACCGAGGCTTCGCAGCTGATGCTGGAGAATCCTTATATCTTTCATACCTACGCTTATGCCATTGAGAATTTCCAGTGTTACGCCAAGGGGTTGCACGAAACCTGCGTGATGGTGACGCTGAACGATACCCATCTCTTCGATTTCGAAAGATTCATGGAGGCATATTCCCATACGATATGGCCGCTCTTCGTGTGGCATCTCCTCTTTTATATCCGCCATCGCAAGATGTCGATGCATTTTGATATGGCAGAGTTCGACAAGGTTATCGTATTGCCGTCGGTCAAAATCCAGGACCCTCAGCAGGCCATCAACTATCTCGCCAAGAAGGTAAGGGCGAAGCTTTTCCAGCTGGAGCGCCGCTTCAAGACGTTCAAGGATGAGCTGCCGGATATGATCCAGTATCTGAATAATCTGGGGGTAAACGAGCATAACACCTATTTATATATACAGGGTCATCATCTTTTCGACTTGGTGGTTTGCCCTTTGGTGCAGACGGTTTGCGATACCCTGCGCAATGTGAGGGAGAATGAAATCCGTGATAGGGCGGTTCATTCCGAGCAGGCACGAACAGAGATGGCATGCTATGAGAACAGTCTGGGCAAGGTGAAAATGATGATGAAGAAGAACACCTTCTACCAGTTCTCTCCCGAATTCCAGAAGATTCAGGCGGATGTGGAAAAGTATTTGGAAAATTGATATGAGGAAGATTGCTAATCTTGCCTTATTTGTATGGTTAACGATATTTGTGCTTGGGCTAAATATGAGTCACTCGAAAACCGGTTTCAACTCAATGAAACCGGTTTTCGAGTTCTCGTTTTTACAGTGCCTTCAGCGAGAAGGCATAGTCGTAGTCTATTCGTCCATGACTGCCTATGTTGTCGAGCCATGCTGCTTCATGATGGCTGATTTCCGAGATTGTGCTTGGCGTTTCATCCTTGAATGTTTCATAGACCTTAGCGAGACAACTTAGTTCTTCTTCACTGAGACTTGCTTCGTCAAATTCCAATGCTGACACAAGTTTTGTTCCACTGTTTCCATTCTTGCTTTCGATAGGCATTTGCTCTATATCATCCACGAGACTATACACCCGGTCCCATTGCTCTGGGACTGGTCCGTACGGTACTGCCTTAAATACTAAGCCTGTCAATCCTAATCCTCTGCTCCTGTAGGCAAGAAAGTCGGCATAAAAGAGAAGTTTGTTCATTTGTGTAACGAAGACTCCGTTAAATTTCTCTATGAAGTACAGCATCGTGTTTTTTAATTTGCTCATTGACGGCAGGGCATAGCCATTCCATTGATTTCTCCCATCGGTAGTAAAAATCAATTGTTTGATAAGTTTCGAGGTGTTTGATTCATTTTCTAATTCCTCGATACACAACATAATCTTGTCGTATTCCTCTGTATTCAGCAAGTTTTTGGCAGCTTCAACAAATGTGGCAAATACAGCAGGTACTTGTATGGTCTTCAGTATCCTTCCGTTTGTAAGACTTGGCATATCACCATTCTCGTACAGTCGATATTGGTTTTCACCGAACCCCAATATCACTGACATCTTGGTGGCCGACAGACCATATTTTCTGCGTATACTGCGTATCTCGTCAGGGAATGGAATTCCATACTTAGTACGATATTGATTATATATCTGCATTGTATTGGCGGTATCCAATTCTGTTGTTGTAAACAGTTCGTGTGTATCTACGCACTGATAGCTAAGAAAAGTGTATTCGAACTTTTCTTTTCTGAAAACTGCTGTTCGTTTCTCCGAATGCAGTACTACATTTCCTCCTGTAAATGGACTTTTCATCATTTCTTCTTTTATTTGAATTGATAAACCAGTTTATACTCTGCGACATGAAAAGAGATGCACACGGCGCTATTGTTAGCGATGCCCATCGAAATTTTGATATAGACATCCTGCGATTTTACTTTCTTTCCAAACACCCATAAATCTGCCACTTTGTTAAGCGTATCTTCTAAGGGACCTTCTACGAAATCATCAACTTCTAGGTTCTTGATGATTTCGAGACGTTTGAGGGCTGTAATTTCCAAGTCCAATAGGGCTTGAGTATTTTTTCCTCTATCGTCACGGAAGACTATGCCAAATATTTTAGCTTTGTCCTTGAAACGCTTTAGAAATAGCGAGACTTCATCTTCTTTATTCATTGTTTGATATTTATTTTGTGCTGCAAAGATACATTAATTAGTTGAAAAATACAAATTATTTTTCGCTATTTTCAACTTTTTAGTTGAAATT
>JAIINY010000336.1:0-2823 GCA_022741625.1 Prevotella sp.
TGGACAAGAATTAAAGTTCAAAAACAAGCTATGCAACTTAAAATTGGGTACCTTTTTCAGTGCCCTCCCAGGGCATCGCCCTGGGTAATTATGAACGCAAACCCGTCGCCCTGTAAGGGCAAAAGCTTTAAAGAATCAAGCAATAACAAAGCTTTTGCCCTTACAGGGCGTCTTATTGATTGCTATTATACCTAGGGCGATGCCCTGGGCTAAGAGCTTTTGGGCTTTCAGCCCGTTTCAACCGTACAGTTAGAACATTTTAGTTATTATCAAAAGAACTTAAATAATTTGGTTGTTTCAGCCGAATACCCTATCTTTGCAAACTGAAATAATCATGAAACCAAATAAAAATAGAATATATGTTTAGTGGAATCGTAGAAGAAATGGCCACCGTAGTGGCGATTAAGCAGGATAAGGAGAACATCGACTTTACCCTGAAATGTTCGTTCGTAGATGAACTCGGCATCGACCAGAGCGTGGCGCACAATGGCGTCTGCCTCACCGTGGTGGAAATCAAGGACGGTACTTATACCGTTACTGCCATGAAGGAAACCCTGGACCGCAGCAACCTCGGTCTGCTGAAGGTGGGCGACAAGGTGAACGTGGAGCGCTCGATGGTCATGAACGGCAGACTGGACGGCCATATCGTGCAGGGACACGTGGATGAAACCGCCAAGTGCATCAACATGAAGGATGCAGACGGTTCTACCTACTTCACCTTCGAATATGAACTGAACAAGGAGATGGCGCGCAAAGGCTACTTCACCGTAGATAAGGGCAGCGTAACTGTGAACGGCGTTTCACTCACCGTCTGCGAGCCAACCGACAACACCTTCACCGTAGCCATCATCCCTTACACCCGAGAGAACACCAACTTCTGCAACATCGAAGTAGGAACCGTGGTGAATATCGAATTCGATATTCTCGGCAAGTATATCGCAAGACTGAAGAGCTTCGAATAATCGAATGAAGAGCTTCGAATAAAAGAGCTTCGAATAAATCGAATAAAGATTTTCTAATAAAACAAAAAATGCCGCAGCGAATATGCTGTGGCATTTCTTGTTTATATGGCTGTTTACTTTCTTCTGATTGTCAGTTCGATAGCCTCCGGATGCTGCTGTGCAAACGACTTCACATCATCTACCACCAGCACGAGATAGCCACCGCCACCAGCACCCGGCATCTTCCAGGCATGAACCTCAGGAAGGACGGAATACTCATCAATGAAGCCCTGTACGCAGCCCTGAATCATGGCAGGGAACATGGCAACCTGGGCATCGAAGGATGCCTGGAAGGCAGATGCAAAAGCAGCAAAATCCATTGCGAGGATAGCATTCCAGCAGTCATCGGCTGCCTTGGCTAGGTTCTTCACCTTTGGCTCGGTAATGTCCTTGCCCTCTACCACAGAACAGCCCGGACGGCGTGGATCCATCGGAATCATGCAGACATGGCTCTCCACCCACGAGAGAACCTTCTCATCCAGACAGGTTTCAAACTTATCCGGCCAGAAACGATTATCATAATAATGTCTCACCAGTCCCGGCATGCAGATACCGATGGCATCCTGCGCACCACTCACGATACCGTCGCTGCGCTCAGGATCGTTCTCGAAACAGAACACCAGCTTGGCAAGAATCTCAGGATTCATGTCAGGTAACTTCACCGGCCATATCTTCTTGATCATATTGCGGGTTGAAGTGGAAAGTCCGCAGCGCTCACGCACCTCGAAGGTAGGGAGGAGCGACATGGTGATAGCCCAGCCCGGTGCATGGCAGCTTACGTATGGCTGGTCTATCCAGGTACCAGCCAGGTCGAGACGGGTAGGAAGCTGACAGGTAGAATCCTTGATATCCGTGCTCGAACGGGCGGTGAGGCCATCAGCCGGAGTGCGCTGCAGCACCACATACTCGATGCCCCGCTCCTGGCAGAACTGGCGTTTGGCTGCGCTGCTGCCGTCCGCATTCACCACAAAGATGTCGGGCTTCACGATGTCGATGGTAGGAACAAAGTCCATAATGCCATCACCAGCATTGATATAGGCATCCTTTACATATTTAATAGACTTCACCATAAAGAGGCGCTCCTGCTCGGGATAGAACGTCTTATGATGCTTGTAGCCGAGAATCGTCTGGTCGGATCCGATACCTACGTAGAGGTCGCCGTACTGAGACGCCTGGCGGAAAAACTCAACGTGGCCGCTATGCAACAGGTCATAACAACCACTTACAAAAACTTTTTTCATATTTTTAAGCTACTTTTCTTATTTAGGACAAATTATCAGATAAAAGATAGATTTGCCGTATTTTGTTTGCAAAACTACAATAAATATTCAAAACTAGCAAGAAAAAACTGCACAAATATTACGTTTTGCGTACAATATATAGTAATTTGTGCATTTTTTCTTCGAAATATTTGGGTAAAAGACAAAAAAATGGTACTTTTGCCGACGTGTTTGCTCCCAAATCAAGGATTTGAGCTCCGAACACTAACAACTTAAGAGAATTATAACAATAACCATTTTTAAATATGAGTTTGAAAATCGTTGTACTTGCCAAGCAAGTACCTGACACAAGAAATGTGGGTAAGGATGCGATGACAGCCGAGGGCACCGTAAACCGTGCAGCCCTTCCTGCTATCTTCAATCCAGAAGATTTGAACGCGCTGGAGCAGGCTCTCCGTCTGAAGGAGCAGAATCCAGGTTCTACAGTTGGAATCTTGACAATGGGGCCTCCTCGTGCGGGAGAAATCATCCGTCAGGGTCTTTATCGTGGTGCAGACACCGGTTGGTTGCTCACCGACCGCCTCTTTGCCGGTGCTGATACA
>JAIINY010000337.1:0-2814 GCA_022741625.1 Prevotella sp.
GAGCCCCTCATTCCACTGAACGTGTGCAAAATTACTAATATTTTTGAAAATCTCCAAAGATTTTTCTGTTTTTTATTCATAACCTGCGCAATTTTAGGCGATTGTGCAGGTTTTTGTTGTTATTTCTTCACAGGATGGAGTATTTTTCCGTATTCTTCCGGTGAATTTAACAACTTGACAGCAGCCTTGACCTGCTTGTCGTAACGCAGGGAATTCTGGATGGCTCCAGCCTGGAAATAATAAGCTGCCACGATGTCGTTTTCCAAAAGCTGCTTGATGTAGTCTTTATTGAAATCCAAGTCTTTTGCCACATTGTGACTCAGCTTCTTTTTCAACGCCTCGAACTCAGGTCTTGCATCCTCGTAATATCCTTCAAACTTAGCGAGTTTCTCCAAATCCTTGAGATATTTCTCGGTCTCACGGTCGTACTTGAAATCCGCTTTCAGAACGCGGGACTTGAACTCATCATAGTCGGCATCTGTCAAAGCAAAATCCTTGGCAGGTGCGATAGTAGGATGTTTGGCGATATAATCCACTTCGTAGTTGAGCATCACCTCATTACTGTCGCGGGCACCGGCGAGATAGAAAGCAATGTTTGGCAAGGAATCCGGCTTCACCTCTACATCCGGCTTCACACCGCCTCCATCACGCACCTCTCTGCCACCGGCAGTATAGAACACCTTGGTAAGTGAATCTGGAACATGCTCCACATAGCCGCCTTTGGCATGCTTGTAATTAAGTGCCTGCACGCATCTGCCACTTGGAATGTAATACTTGGCTGTAGTAAGTTTCATCTGTCCATTGTATGGCAAATCCATAGTGGTCTGTACCAGACCTTTTCCATACGTGCGCGTACCTAATATAATAGCACGGTCATAGTCCTGCAGACTACCGCTCATTATCTCGCTGGAACTGGCTGTGTTTCCACTCACCAGAACTACCATCGGCATCACAGAGTCAACAGGTTCTACCGTAGTCTTGTATTCATTGTTGGAGCGTTGCAATCTACCCTTCATTTTCAATACAGTCTTTCCCTTTGGCAAGAACATATTGACGATGCTCACGGCCTCGCTCACCGAACCACCGCCATTACTTCTGAGGTCGAAGACGAGTCCCTTGGCTCCCTGCTTCTTCAGGTCGATGAAAGCGCGGCGCACATCCTTGGCACAATTATCGGTGAAAGAATTGAAGTTGATATAACCGATACCACCTTCCATCATTCCGTAATATGGCAGGAAAGGCATCTGGATAGTACGGCGAGTTACCTTTACTTTCAGAATCTTACCAGTACTTGGTCGCTTTACCTTCAACATAAAGGAAGAACCCGGTTCTCCACGAAGATGATCGCTTACATAGCTCACTTCCTTATTGGTCATATCCTCGTCATCGATACTCAAGATGATATCACCCTTCTTCAGTCCCACTTCTGCAGCAGGCATATTGGCATAAGGTTCACTGATACACACACGCTGCAACTGGAAGTTATAGCGCACTACAGCACCCACACCAGCATATTTGCCGGTGAGCATATTCTTCAGTTCGTTGACTTTTTCCTCCGGATAGTAGGTAGTATAAGGGTCGAGGCTTTCCAACATCGCCTTAACGCCATTGCCCACTACCTCTTCGGCATCGAGCGTATCAACGTACATCAAGTCAAGATTCTTATAGATGGCATTGAAGATATCCATATTCTTAGCCATCTTGAAGTCGTGATCTTTATCTGTTTGTGCAATAGATGGCCCCACGAGGAGCGCCATCAGCAATGAAACCAATACTTTTTTCATGTTTACCTTGTTATATGATTATTCGACCACAAAAGTACTCATTTCTTCTCGAAAACTGCCATAATTGATGCAAAAAGTAGTGAAAACCACCGAAAAATGCACTTTTTTAAGGAAAAACAGAAAAAAGTTGCCGAAAAATTTGGCTGTATGAAGAAAAGTTAGTACTTTTGCACACGCAAATAAGGAACGCAATATTCCACAATGCAAAATGCTTCAATAGCTCAGTTGGTTAGAGCACCTGACTGTTAATCAGGGGGTCGTTGGTTCAAGCCCATCTTGAAGCGCAAAAGAGTCGCAAGTTTTACTTGTAACTCTGTCTTTTTCAAACCAAATGCTTCAATAGCTCAGTTGGTTAGAGCACCTGACTGTTAATCAGGGGGTCGTTGGTTCAAGCCCATCTTGAAGCGCATTACATAAGCCTTGCAAGTTTTCACTTGCAGGGCTTTATTGTTTTTTAGACATCTTAAAGTTCCCCTCTGTTTACACCCAATGTTTTTAGACTATCCCCCTTTACACTCATCACGAATCTTTTACATATAATTCTGCAATTAAAAGTGTCCTTAAGGAGAATATATTTTTTCCTTAAGGGAAAATATTTTTTTCCTTAAGGATATTTATTTTTTTCCTTAAGGAAACAGTTTCATAGGGTTCTGACAAAAAACGGGTGCATTCCGCTTTTTTGACGAAATGCACCCATCTATATTATTAATGTATATAATACTAGGATTATTCTACATCATTGTTATGATCCAAAGAATCGTTGAAATCCTTAGGAGCCTGCTCCTCGTTACGATGCTCGTAACGACGTGGCTGACGAGCTGGACGCTCACCACGCCCCTCATGACGATCATCACGACGACCACGACGCTCACCGCGCTCTGGACGTGGACGACGCTCACGCTCTACGTAACCCTCAGGCTTCTCCATCAACACACGATGAGAGAGCTTGTACTTGCCAGTCTTAGGATCAATCTCCATCAACTTCACCTTGATCTTGTCGCCTTCCTTGATGCCAGCCTCTTCAACTGTC
>JAIINY010000338.1:0-2800 GCA_022741625.1 Prevotella sp.
CCCTCGCTGATGGTGGCTACCGGTATGTTCATGTGCAAGGCTACACTTGCCCAAGTGTGGCGTGCCACATAGGTGGTCAACGGTATCTTCAAGCCTACCATCTCACCGATTTTCTTCAGATTATAGTTGGTGTTATGCTCCACCTTGCGGTATGCAGTGTATGGAGAGGATTCCTTGCCTGTCAAGATGGGTAGCAGATAAGGGGAGTTCTTGGTCTGTTCGGCGTATTTGTCGATGATGGCTTGCATTGGTTTCATCCACTCGATGTTGAGATTTTGGTGGGTCTTGCGACGGTTATAGCTTACCAAGCCACATTTCAGGTCGGTCTTCTTCAGAAATGCCATATCCACGAATGCCATGCCTCGGAGATAGAAGCTGAGCAGAAACAGGTCTCGTGCCTTGTCTAAAGATGTTCCTCTTGGCAAGTCCAACTTCTCTATTTTGCGAATATCCTTTACAGTGATGGCCCGTTTGGCAGTTCGCACGTTGCCTGTCTGTACACGAGCGAAGATGTCCTTGGCTGGCGCATGGCCTACTTCCACTGCTTTATTGTAAATGGTGCGCAGGGTTCGCAGATAGAAGGATACGGTGTTTTGACCGACACCTCTATTCCATAGCCATGCTTGATACATTTCCATCATCTCGCTTGTCATTTGTGAGAAGGTCAGGTCTTCATTGCCACGAAATTCCATAAATCGGTTGGCTGCATTGGCATAGTTGTTTCTGGTGCCGATGCACTGCATCTGCTCCTTCTTGGCTATCTGTTGGCGGAAGAAAGCAAAAACGCTCTGGCAGGGTGGCAGCTGCTGTATCTCTTTGTCTATGTCGTCAATGGTATAAGGGATGCCCTCGGCATCCTTATCACGGATGATACGCTGCATCTGTTTCATCTCCCAATCTATCTGTGACTGGATGAGCTGCAGATGTGCCTGTCTGCTGTTACGGTTAGAAACAATGATAGCCGACTTCTTGTCGTTCCACTCGTCCGGAAAGACATGATAGTCGGTGCTGATCCAGCACAGGCAGCGCTGGTGAATGAGGTGATAATACAATGTGCCTTCCATTCCTGGCACCGAGGATGCTCTGAATTTTACTTTTACTGTTGCCATAATACTTACTTTTTTATTTGTGATTCATGTTGCTTTTAGGTTATTTACACCTTATTATATATGTAAGCAACATTATGGCAACGAACAAAAACGAGAAGATTTTCCATCCCCTGCAAGCCTTCCTGATGGTGCTGATGGTGAATGCACGACATCTATTCTACGGACTCTCGATGCTCGAAAAATATAAGGGATTGGGATGGACTACACATTTCTCCATCAACACAAAGGTGATGAAACCCAGGAGAAGGGCATAGGTGGCTTGCTTCTGAAAACCATGTGCATGGGTTTCAGGAATCATCTCGTCGCTCGTTACATAAAGCATGGCACCACCGGCAAAGCCCAGCATCACGGGGAGGAAGGTGGTAGAGGCTGAGCCCAAACCGAAACCCAACAGAATGCCTGCCACTTCGAGCAGGGCGATGAAGATGGAGATGAAGAAGGTACGGGCTGCAGAAACGCCTGCCATCATCAAAGGAGCGATAATGACCATTCCCTCGGGGATGTTCTGCAGGGCGATGCCGAAGGAAACGCCCCACTCCGTTGCGCCTTCTGATGAACAGACACTCACTCCAGCCGCCATGCCTTCGGGCAGTTTGTGCAGGGCTATCGCCATCACGAAAAGCATCACGTGGCTCAGTCTGGCATTGTTGCGATGTTCCTCGGGGTCGAGTCCCGTAATATGATGAAGATGGGGAGTTATCAAATCTAGCACATTCAGAAACAAGGCTCCTGCCATTACTCCGATTACTACCAGCCACCAAAGTCCAGTCTGTTCGAAGGCTGGCACTATCAGTCCCAACGTGGAAGCTGCCAGCATGATTCCGGCACAATATCCCAATACGGTGTCGTTCCATTTATGAGGCAACTCCTTGACGAAGAATCCCAGGATGGCACCTATAATGGTGGCACCGCACAGTCCGGCAGCACTTATCAATACGTTTGTCATTGTTATTCTGCTTTTTATCTTAATCCGTAAAATATATCGAAGTTATCCTATCAAATATGCAAGATGCAGATATATGATAGAAGATAAAAAAGCATGGACAACCCTCACGGTCATCCATGCCCATCTATTTTCGTATCTGATCTATTCTATTTAATTGTGTTCTGTCATGGTGAAATTGATGCACTTCAATTTCGTATATTCATTCCTATTTCAATTTCTTATAACCGTAAGCTGCATTATTGCCCAACTGCTCTTCGATGCGGATAAGCTGGTTGTACTTAGCCATACGGTCGGTACGGCTCATAGAACCCGTCTTAATCTGACCAGAGTTTGTTGCTACGGCAATATCGGCAATCGTAGTGTCCTCGGTTTCACCAGAACGATGGGAAGTAACGGTGGTGTAACCATGACGATGAGCCATCTCGATAGCATCTAGTGTCTCGGTAAGAGAACCAATCTGGTTCACCTTGATGAGGATAGAGTTAGCAGCACCCATCTTGATACCCTTTTCCAGGAACTTCACGTTGGTAACAAAGAGGTCGTCACCTACCAACTGGCAACGGTCGCCGATGGCAGCTGTCAACTTCACCCAGTTGTCCCAATCGTTTTCATCAAGACCATCCTCGATAGAATCAATAGGATATTTGGTAATCAGTTCTTCCAGGAACTTGATCTGCTCAGCAGCAGTCAGTTTCTTTCCATTAGGATCCTTCTTCTTGCCATCCTTCAACTGGCGGTAATCATA
>JAIINY010000339.1:0-2791 GCA_022741625.1 Prevotella sp.
GGTTTCTACCAAGATCGGTATCATCGAGAACCTGTTGACTAAGGTTGACAACCTGATTCTCTGCGGTGGTATGACTTATACATTCTCTAAGGCTCTCGGTGGCAAGATCGGTATGTCTATTTGCGAGGATGACAAGCTCGATGTAGCTCTTGACGTAATCAAGAAGGCTAAGGAGAACGGTGTAAACCTCGTACTCGGCACAGACTCTATCTGCGGTGACGACTTCAAGAACGACTGCAATACCCAGGTTTGCCCATCTAACGACATCCCTGACGGCTGGGAGGGTATGGACGCAGGTCCTGAGACTCGCAAGGCATTCGCTGCAGCCATCAAGGGTGCTAAGACAATCCTCTGGAACGGTCCTGCAGGTGTATTCGAGTTCGACAACTTCGCTGGTGGTTCTAAGGCTATCGCTGAGGCTATCGCTGAGGCTACCAAGGAAGGTGCATTCTCACTCATCGGTGGTGGCGACTCTGTAGCTTGTATCAACAAGTTCGGTTTGGCAGATCAGGTATCTTATATCTCTACAGGTGGTGGTGCTCTCCTCGAGGCTATCGAGGGTAAGATATTGCCAGGTGTAGCAGCAATTGAGAAGTAATCAATAGGTATCTATATAAATTGAGTTCGGGGGCATCCCATCCGTGGATGTCCTCGAATTTTTCAGTATAAGATACCCTGCCTTAATAATCACGATACAGTATTCCCTTTATTCAATATATTATTAAAACCGAAAATTTAAAAGAAATTAATGGATTGGATTATTAATCTTTTCACCAACACAGAGTCGGTGGCTCACATCGCCCTGCTCTACGCAATCGTGATTGCGGTTGGTGTGTATCTGGGAAAGCTCAAGATCGGTGGCATCTCACTGGGTGTTACCTTCGTGCTCTTCGCAGGTATCCTGGCCGGCCACGTGGGCTTCACGGGCCCTAAGGAAATCCTTACCTTCGTGCAAGACTTCGGATTGATACTCTTTGTCTTCATGATCGGTATGCAGGTGGGTCCTGGCTTCTTCGAGAGTTTCAAGAAAGGTGGTGTGACGCTGAACTTGCTTTCTGCCACAGCTATCCTGCTCAACATCCTCGTGATGTTCGGATGCTATTACCTCTTCTTCGACACCAGCAACCCACAGAACCTGCCTATGATGGTGGGTACCCTCTATGGTGCGGTTACCAACACCCCAGGTCTCGGTGCTGCCAACGAGGCATTGCTCAGTGTTTTCCCTAACGGTGCTCCTAGCATCGCCAATGGTTATGCCTGTGCCTATCCTCTGGGTGTGGTTGGAATCATCGGTGCTACCATCCTCATCAAGTACATCACCCGCGTGGATATGGCTGCAGAAGAAGAGCAGCTCAACGAGGAGGAGGCTGCCAACCCTCATGCAAAACCTCACAATATGCACCTGCGCGTGGAGAATACCTACATCGCAGGCAGAACGCTGAGAGAGGTTTCAGTGTTCTTGAACCGAGACATCGTCTGCTCAAGACTCCTCCACAACGGAGAAGTGAGCATCCCTAACAGCAAGACTACATTTGAGGTAGGCGACGAGCTGCTCGTGGTTTGTGCTGAGGCTGATGCAGAGGCCATCAAAGCTTTCATTGGTCCTGAGATTGATGCAGAGTGGGACCGCGAGAAGGATGAGGTTCAGCATTTCGTATCCAGAAGAATCATCGTTACCCGTCCTGAGATGAACGGTAAGACCCTTGGCAAGATGCACTTCTCCAGTGTATATGGTGTGAACGTGACCCGTATTTCCCGTCAGGGTATGGATCTCTTCGCAAGCCGTAACCACCACTTCCACGTGGGCGACCGCGTGATGGTAGTAGGTCCAGAGGAGAATGTAAACCGTGTGGCTGAAATCATGGGTAACTCTGTAAAGCGCCTCGATGCGCCTAATATCGCTACCATCTTCATCGGTATCATGGTAGGTATCATCTTCGGTTCTCTCCCATTCGCTATCCCTGGCATACCAGTGCCATTGAAGCTGGGTATCGCAGGTGGTCCGCTCATCATCGCTATCCTCATCGGCCGTTTCGGTTATCGCATGAAGCTGGTTACCTATACCACTACCTCCGCCAACATGATGCTGCGAGAGATAGGACTGGTACTCTTCCTGGCGAGTGTGGGAATCAAGGCTGGTGCCGGATTCTGGGACACAGTGGTTCAGGGCGACGGATTGAAGTATGTGGGATGCGGTTTCCTCATCACCATCATTCCTATCCTCATCATTGGTACTATTGCCCGATTGAAGTTTAAGTTTAATTACTTCACTATCATGGGTATGCTTGCCGGTACCTATACCGACCCTCCTGCTTTAGCTTATGCTAACGCTTCATGCTCTAAGGAGGCTCCAGCCGTAGGTTACTCTACCGTATATCCATTGAGTATGTTCCTCCGTATCTTTACAGCCCAGATTGTGGTGCTGTTCTTCTGCGGAGCATAAACGCTTACAAAAGTTTAAAAAACAACTAGTAATAGTTATAAATTATAAAAGAGGTGCACAAAGATAAAAATTTGTGCACCTTTTTTGTTGCCTTTTCACAAATTATTCGTAACTTTGACGCATTAAAACAACAGACAAGAAAACCTAATGTGATTTTCTTAAAAATGAAAACTTCTAAAACGTTGATATGCGTATGAAGAAATTGGGATTTTTGATAACCATGTTAGTCATCGCATCCTTGCCCACTTGGAGCCAGGGAGCCAAGAGCATCCGTATTACGGAGGTGATGACCCACAACCGTACCAACCTCGTAGATGAGTACGGTCAGCACAAACCATGGGTGGAATT
>JAIINY010000032.1:0-16654 GCA_022741625.1 Prevotella sp.
AATACAAAATAATTCTGTAACTTTGTCCTTGGTAATCTCCATAATGATATCTTTTTATGTTTGTAACTAATTGGATTTCAACTACAAAGATACAAAAAAATATCGGAGATTACCAACTTTTTTAGGCACTATTTCTTATCCCGAACTGAGGTAACTTTTAGACTTTACAATCTACTAGCCTTTTCAGTCCCGGCGATTGCTAAACAGAACAGCAGTGTCCTAAAATAGTGCATTTTATCCTCTTCAATCGGATATGGAAGTGATTCCATTTTTTGCTTCTAGTTCTAACCTAGTAAGGTAATTGCATCGAAGTATTCACCTAGGTCATATTTTTTGTTGATGCAAATGTATGGAACCTCTTCTTTTTCGAATGTTACGATTCGATCTAGTGTATAATATCCCAATTGATTGTACTGCTTTGTCCATGCCAGCAAGAACCACCTATTATTATGTAGCTTTATATAGTAGGGATGGCATGTTACTTCAAACTCGCATTGGTTGAATGTGCGATAGTAAATCTTGAGAGGCTGCTTGTTGATGATGGCATCTACAAGATAAGGAAGATGTTCCAATCCTTTAAGGCTGTACGTTTCTTCTGTGCTTGGAATCTTTCCGGTTATTCCTAATCTTTCTTCAAGATTTAGGATGATTTCATGCAGAAAAGTTAGTTCGGATGAATCTTTATATTCTTCATACGTCTTTTCGGATATATATAGGGGTCTTAAAGTTGAACATATTTTCTTTAACTCTTCAAAGGAGAGTTTATTATAAAACATACGGTAGCATGGATCTTCGTATCCGTAATAGCATTTTCCTCCATCTTCCATAGGATAAGATATAATCTGTGTATCAAAAGCTATGTAGTTTTGTATAGCATTGATATCGTCATCCACCAGGTTGGGTAGAATCGAGAAAGGTGAATCGCCGAAAAGGGCTTCGGCCATTCTTGCTGTAAGTTCTTCGTATGTATATTTATGCTCCTTATCCGATAAGCACCAGTCTAAGATAAGGAATCTTGATTGGGTGATTTTATCAAATTTCATAATCTCTATTTTTAAATTCTACTTTAGTATTCATGAGTCTTGTGCCAATTTCTTGGAAGGTCTTGATGATTGTATCACGCTGTTTTTCGCGTGGGACCTTCAATCGATTGGCATAATGGGAAAGCAGACCTTTATTGATGTGCGTTATCTTACTTAGAGTTGCCAGCGGAACATATGTATTATATGCCTTAAGGAGGGAAGCTACATCCGCAAATTGATACGTAAAATCATACTCTTGATTTTTATACCACTCAGGATACCTGCTGTCTGTTTCCAGGAATTCAGGTTCTAGGATTTCAATACATCCTTCTGCTAACTGGATGAATTGATTGAAATCTGGTGATTCGATTTTCTCCACGACATCAAGGCCTAATTCTTGATATACATAGCCTTCAAATTGTGAATTTTCCCATTTTATATATATAATGTAATGTCTCATGTTTCTTTTTTGGTGCAAAGGTATTCAACTAAATACTTGTAACCAAATTAGTAGAGTTAAAGTATTCAAACGAATACCATATTGTTGAAAATATGATGTGTTTTTATTCTGTTTCTTAACAAAGGTTAAAGTTTTTGTGCATTTGTCAAAGATTCTCCTCGCGTGCGCGCGTGCGCGACATTCTTAGTTATTGCGTTTTTGGGGGTTGTCTTATTTGTAAATAAATCGCTTTTTACCAAGATTTTAGCTTCTGAAAAAAACGCAGATTTTGTTTGGAACTTATGGGGGAAAATTATAACTTTGCCGCCGAGATGCAGAAATGCTCTCGACATTTATAGCTCTTTGGGATAACTGTGTTTAGGCCTGAATATGTAACACATGGAGCTCCTACCCATTGGCTATGATAGTGAGAGACAATGATAATAATATAACCGTTTAAAAAGAAAGAAAACAATGAAGAAGATTTTGTTTTTGATAGCTGCGTGTGCTTTGTTCAGCAATGCGCATGCACAGAGGGTAGTAGCTCTTGAGCCTGAGTTCATTAATAGCTATTGCGTGCTTACGAGTGATTCTACCTGTGATGTCCTGCCTAAGGAGAGTGGCAAGGTGGAGAAGCACCAGAGCAAGTTCTCCAAGTTCTCCAAGATTGCCGGTGCGGTGAGTGATCTCGGTTTTGCCGGTGGACTGGTGGGTGCCAGCACGGGCAGCTTGTCTGGTTTGGAGACTGGAGTGAGAGTGATGGGTACGGCTGCTGGTGTGGGCATGGCTGCAGATGCAGTGAACACGCTGGCTGGAGTAGAAGGCATGGATATTGCCTTTGAAGGTGGACGTTCTGCCTATTCAGTTAAGAGTGTTGGCAATGGCCTTCGTCTGCTCATCAAGGCGGAGAAGAATGAGGTGGATCCTATGAGTATTTACCGAATAGTACGATTCAAGGCTTCCAAGAAGGACAGACGAATTCAGTGGATGACCTTCAAGCCTTCCTTGCTGGGTAGTTCCGATGCCAGGAAGAAGGGATTTCTGGCCTTCACGGGTCACAAGTATGGCAATCAGAGTTATCTGATAGATATTCCTGCTTCTGAATTGGAGCCGGGTGAGTATGGTATCGTCTTCATGGCTGTGGCTTCTGCCCAGGAGATTCCTGTGGGGACTTTTAGTGTAATCAAGTAAAAGCGTTGGATTATGGAGATTTTATTTTTTTTGTTGTTGTTTGGAGTGCTTGGCAAGGGAACAACGAAAGCTGTGATGGGTGATGGCAAGAAAAGAAAGCCAAAGACCAATTGGGACAGGTTGAGTTACGAGCAGAAGGCTTGGCTTCATGATCATTCTTGATATTGTCATTAGGATCACTGACAGGGGAGTGGATGCCGCTACAAGCTATTTTACGTTTTTTTTCTCCCTTTGTCTTGCCATTGCTGTGGGGTTGCTTATCTGGATCAATACCCCTAGGGGCAAGAAGTGGATTGACGAACTTTAAATGGTAGGTTATGGTTCAAGAACGTAAGATTGCATTATTGGTGGATGCAGAGAATGTGTCTCATCATTGCATCGGGCAGGTGATGACATCTGTCAAGAACAACCTGGGTGGCTTGGTTACTGTCAAGCGTATATATGCTGATTGGACCAAGCCCAATCTCTCCGCATGGAAGGCTGAGCTTCGTAAGCATGCCTTCCTTCCCATTCAGCAGTACTCATTTACCTCTGGTAAGAACTCTACGGATTTTGCCCTGGTGATTGATGCCATGGATTTGTTGTATCAGAACGATATTGATGTGTTTTACATCGTATCCAGTGACAGTGATTTCACTAGGCTGGCCATGCGCATCAGGGAGTCTGGGAAGATGGTGATTGGTATGGGAGAGAAGAAGTCACCTGAGTCTTTTGTCATGGCTTGTCACGATTACATCTTCTTTGACGGGAATCATGATGATTGTGGTTCCGCATCCTCTGTTTCAAGTTCTCCTAGTGCTGGTAGTAAGGAGAAGGGAAGTACTTCTCAGTAGATGACTCCTGGAATCAGCCGGAAACTCATAGCCTTGTTAAGGGAGGTGGTCAGTGAGGCTGCAGAGAGCGATGGTTGGTCTGAACTGGGGTGTGTGGCCAGTAGGCTTCATCTCAGGAAACCGGGCTTCAAGGTCAAGACCTATGGTTTCAGCAAGTTCATCAAGCTTATTGAGGCTTGCGGTGATTCTTTCCTTATTGATCTGGATCATCCTATCAGGAAGAAAAAGAAGACCATTCGGAAAGTTTGTTTGAAGAATCGGTAGAATTGTAGGAAATGACTTGTTTCTGTGCTGGTCATTTCTTTTTTTTGAATATTTTTGTTTGCTGCGCAGATAGGCTGCACAGGAATATCGTAATTTTGTGAGCAAATTTAATTTTATATTATTATGTCAGATAAAAAGGAAGAATTAAGCAGTCATGTGGAGAACATATTCAAGCAGTATGTTCATCCAGGACTTTACATCTGTGATTTGGCCACAGGTGGTGGCAAGTCATATACTATAGGCAAGCTTACCTGTGAGTTTTATCCCAAGCATTTTGAACGCATCATCATTCTGTGTGTTCAGAACAAGCTTATTGAGGGTATGAACCGTGAGATTGAGAAGTTCATTGATCAGGAAGGGGGGCTTAAGAGTGATGAGAAGCTTGTTATAGAAAACAACCTAGAGGTTATCTTGAAAGCAGTAAAGTCAAGCAGTCTTCAGGAATTGCTTGACCAGATGGACTATCAGATTGGTGAACAGAAAAGGAAGAAGCTTGTTGTAACTGTGTTGGAATCCAAGAGGCTTCAGGTTGAGAAGTATGCTCGTTCCATCCGTGCTTTGGTGAAAATCCTTGAAGATGACCCTGAGAATGCTTCTGTGCTGGAGCAGATTCAGAAGGAGGAGAGTCGATTAAGATATGCTGTCAGAGATTTCTTCGCCGCCTACAAGAAGCATTTGTTGTTTACGGGTCAGGTGAAGAAGGTGGGTGTCAGGACCATACTGAGTCGTTTCACTTCCTTGGTGAAAGTATATCCGCAGGTTAGTTATGCAGGCAAGAGAGTATTGCTGATGACAGTACATAAGGCCATGTATGGCATCGATCCTATTTTGTCCGAGGATATTGGAATCAAGGATTTCTGTAACAAAAAGACTTTGATGCTGTTTGATGAGTCTGATCAGGCAGCTGTTGCCATGCGTGATGTCATCATTGAGCAGGCTTGTAGGAAGTCTGCCGGATTCAATAAGTATGGCAAGGGTTACCAGGGTTATTTGCTGTATTTGGACTTATTGTCTGGCAAAAATACAGTTTCTGATAGATATGATGGTGGTCTTTTGACAGGAAGCTTGGAGAAGGCTCAGAAAATATGCCTGGATAATTGGAAGGGAAAGATGGGTAATATTCTGCCTCATAAGAATATCTTCTTGGCAGATACTGAGGATTATGGTAGTTATCGACGTGGTGTGTTTTTTGCGGGACCTGCCTTTAAGTTGAATATTTGCGGGGGTGATACTCCTTCTCGTTCTTTCATCTGTTATCAGGCAGGGGAAAAGAATTTCCTGTTGGCGCATGCCGATAATGAAGAAGAGTTGTCTGGGGAGTATGAAAAGGTGATTCCACTGGATAAGTTCTTACAGCTATCGGAAAGCAATACCGTGGCTGTGAAGAAGAATCTTAGAGAACGGATTCTGGAGAGTCTCCAGAACAGGCAGGATGCCTTCAGAAAAGATACTGATGACAAGGAACAATATCTGGGTTGGCCTACGGTGGAGGGTGAAATACATACGCTCATGTCCCGTTTTGAGACGGTTTCAGAGAAGTTCTTTGAGCAGCAGCTCCTGGATTATTACACCAACCGCAAGAACCTTACTGTCAAGATTGGTGGCAAGAAGTATAAGGTGCAAGATGATACTTTCTATATGCAGGGTTGTCAGCTATATCAGGAGGAGCTTGATGAAAGAGACAGTCTTCATCGTGTGAGACTCTCTTGCAGGGAGATTGCCAATACCCCCGAGAAAATCCTCTATGACTTGGTGGCTTCTGATAAGGTGGCGGTGGTACTCTGCTCTGCCACGGCTTCAAGCGAATCCGTCATTAGCAATTTTGATATTGAGTATCTGAGGTCGGCCTTGGGCAGAAGGGTTCATTCTTTGAGTAATGAAGATAGCAGGAAGTTCGAGGAGCTTGTTGAAGCTACTTATCCTTGTCGTCATCAGGTACAGGTTGAACCACTGGAACATTTTGAATACAAGGAGAAGCGTAAGCCCCATGTGCTTTTGCCTGAGAAATATAAGCAGCTGTTTTGTGAGGATGCGGTAAAGGAAGGATTGGTGGACAAATGGTTCAAGCTGACTAGAAAGGATATCTTCGGGCAGGCATCTGTGGATGATGATCCTACCTATGTTTTTTATCGTATCTTTCAGTTTATAGAGGCCTTTCACTGGTTCTATGTGCATGATGACATTCACAGTATGCTCTTTTTCCAGAATAGAGCAGCTCATACTTACAAGAGGCAGATGAACGTCATAGCTTGCCTTATTGATGGATCCTACAAGCAGAAGATGAAGGAGGATGATTTTGAGGAAGGCTTGCCGGATTGGCTGAATGATCATCTGTTCATGTCCAACAACTTAAAGGAGGTGGAAGACAAGGTCCTGAAGAAATTGAGTGATGGTAGTCTTTCCAAGGTCATGCTGGTAACGGCTTATGGGAGTTTCAAGGCTGGTGCCAACCTGCAATATCAGGTTCCGGAGGGGATGGATTTTGAGAAAGGAGACAACTGGGAGGAAGATGAGTCGAAGCTCAAGAAGGACTGGGATGCTGTTTATCTTCAAAATCCTACCTCTTATCTGTCCTTCAATGATGACGGGCAAGAGAAGGCCTTCGATGCTGGTCTTTACAGGATCATGATGTCGCTCATGATGCTCAAGGAGAGGGGATGGCTATCTAAAGACCAGGTGGCTCACTGGTTGGAAGAGGTGATTTCCAAGAAAATCATTCGTTTCAGGGAGGATGCCGTGGCATCTGACAAGGCTGACTGGGCTCAGACCATGATTGAGCAGGCTGTGGGCAGAATATGCAGAACCCGTAACAAGCCGCTTACCACCTATATTCTCTATGATGAGGGAATGGCTGAATTCTTTATGGGTGATTTTCCGGAGAAGTCACACACCAAGGAGTTTAAGGCGTTGAATAGTTACATTCAGAGTCACACTGTGGTCAATGCTGATGGCAAGGTATCTCCAGAAGAAGTGAAGCGGACTAATGATGCTCTGGATGCTCAACGTAAATTGCGCAGAATGAGGGAACTGGCCTTACGCTATACTCCACATCCTAATCAGGAGGATTTTGTGGATGAAGAGGATGAGAGTGATGATGGCTCGATTCCTAGTTTCATCAAGCAGGCTCAAATCAGAAATCAATGCTATAAGCAGATGATTATCCGCAAGCCTGTGGTGGAATCCTTGCTGGATTTAGGTGAACAAGCCATAATGGTTCCTTTTCTGGGCAAGTGTTATAGAAGTTGGGAAAGACATGAGGATGGAGCGTTTTGCCATTATCCTGTGTCTCCTTCGTCTGTCAGATTGGATGTCTTGATGAAGAATCAGGTTATTCGTGAGCATTTTGAGAGGAATGGCTATGCTACTGGTTGGAATTCTGACGGACTTATCCTGCATCCTGAAATCCTGATGGCAGACTATGCCGGCGAAATAGGAGAGGAAGCGTTCAGGGCTCTTGTGCTCCGCTATGCTGATTGCAGTGAGCTGCAGTTTGCACATCTGGAGGATCGGGATTATGAGCTGGCTGATTTTGTCGTTCTTAATCCTGATGGTTCCTATAAGGTGGCATTTGACGTGAAGAACATGAATCCCTCTATTGAACACTTGGACAGGAAAGGGGATATGCCTACTTTAGAGAAGCGTCTGGAAAAGGAAAAACGTCTTGGTTGTCCTCTTTATACGGTCAACATGCTCAAGATGCCATCTGCCTCGATGGACAGATATGAGATTTGTGGGGTGATTGATGAAGATGGGCACGTTCTGCCAGATGCCATTGATAGAATTAAAAGATTAATTGAAGATTAATATAATGAATAAAATGAAGGAACATATTTCAAAAGAAGAGATATTGAATTTGCCTGTAACTACAAACAGGCTTGTGGTAGCATGGAACAAGGAGGCATTTTTTGCCAAGTATGCCATTGTTTCTTACAAGATGGATACAAGGGATTATGAACGCAAGAACCTTTCTTACGAACAGCTCTCGGAAACCCCTTCTTTATCAGTTGTGGGTATATTTGCAAAGTATGAACAGTTTGGCAGCAGAAATACTTATACCCGATTTTTCGTACTTGTGAAGAAGGGAGATGAGAAGAAGGTGTTGGAAAGTTTGAGAATGCAGAAAGATGTAGCTTGCAAGATGGATGACCTGCAAGGGTATGATGAGTTCCTGCAGCAGCGTATTGTAGTATCTCTTGCCATCAATGCTCTTGGAAAGAAGGGCAAGGGAGGCCTGATGTACAACAACGGAATGTTGCTGGTTTGCGATGACCAGAATTTTGGCGTATCCAAGAGTCGTAAGGAACTGGTTTGCTTGAAGTTGGAAGTGAATAAGTATATGAATCTTGCAGCCAAGACGACCTCTTTCTCTCATCCAAGAGATTTTAAACAGTTGAAGGCACATTGGAACTGTGTTTTCAAAACTGGTCAGGAAATGGATGGTGAGTTATGGCTTGGAGAATACCTGAAGCCGGTTGTACTCAGAAAGCTGAATGAAGGTGATTACAATCTTGACCAGCTTTATATCAAGAAGAAGCGATTCTCGTCTACTCACAATAGCGTTCCTTATTGGCCTTGGAACAAGGATCTGTACAATCACAGCCGATTGTTTGTGATCTGCCAGGTCGTTGAGAACGTGAATCAGCTCTTTGAGGGTATGCTGTCAGTTGATTTTACTGACCATCAGGTTTTGGATTACTTTGAAAGTCATCCGAAGAAGGATGTGGAAAAGCTGCTGAAAGAATACTTCCTGGGAAAAACCATTCTTGTAGAGGATTCATTTGGAACAGATGATTCCAAGAAGCAGATTGCCCAATTAAAGGCAAGGGTAAAGGAAGCTGTTGGGGATGTTTTGAAGTTAGTCAAGAGGGCTTCTAAGGTGGATATGGTTATCAGGCTTTGTGGTCCTATAGGTGATGAATCTCATTATTTGCAGTCTATGGAACGTATGTCTGGGAGTAGCAGTATTGCTGTTCAGCATATGATTCATCATGGTGGAGGCAAGGATGATGGAGTGTCAAAGGCCATGGCTACCAGAATTCTGATGGAATTACTGGTAAAAGATAGCATAGTTAAGGGCAAGATGCCGTCAGGATTGGCTGTAGTTGCCAATGATTGGAAGTTCTGGCGTTTTAAATTTCATGAGAAGTATGTATATGGAGCATCTCTGAACTTGGGTAAAGATTGTGGAATTGAGTTTACGCCTTATGGTTTTGATGATGGAATGGGAGAAGATTATGATACCTTTGTAGCTTCAAAAATGGGTATGCCTGTTCTTCTCAGAATGAATGGTAATCATGATTATCATGTGATGGAGAAGGATGGTAATGCCTATCTGATTATTGATACGGAAGAGATCCCTATCTTGGATGCAAGGCAGATAGATGATACCTATGGCAAGATTATTGAGGGAACTGATCCGGAATGCGATTCTTTTTACATGTTTAAGAGAAAGGGAGCAGGTACGAACCATCAATTCCTACGCGGTCTGATGGGATTTCATTTATGGAAGGAAGAAGGTCTTGATGGTGAGAATTCAGAGTCCTACTCTTACATATCTGGTTATAATTCCGATAATTTCAAAACCTGTGTTTCCTTCAAGATAGACAAGGTTCCTCGAGTTAGGCGTATCTTCATATTGAGAAATGAGCACCCTGAGCGTGTTTGGGATGATATTCAGGAGATGAAGAATATGCTGGCTGTGGGCTTTGGTCAATGGGACGAACTGATGACGTATCCTTTTCCATTTAAGTTCTTGCAAGAATATCTTGACAACGAGAGTGAAGTGGCTTTTTCTAAGCATTGGAGTGAACTATGATGTTTCTGGTTCCTTGTTAGAGTGATAGAAGTAGGACCGGTTGAAAATTTCGACCGGTTCACGTCATTCGTTTGTTTCTCGGAAGCGTATGTTCTTTCCTTTTATGGCAATAGACAGCCATACATAATGGGAGAAAATAGCATTCTTACAGCAATGAATTGAAGATTTTTCATGCAATTCAAAAAAAAGTTGTATATTTGCAGCTGGAGACCATCTTTTTTCTGGTAGTGCAGATAGATTGCATAATGGCTTCCTGTTTTTGTACCTGGAAAGTATCATTTTGAATAAAGATGAGGAGGACTGCTGGATGACAGATGGTAATATGGGGATGTTACCTATACGCATCATTCTTGAGATTTACCAATATGCCATGGAACATCCGGAACTGTAGCTCTTGGTAACTCCTGTGGGTTGCGGTACCGCTCGGTATACTCTAGAAGAGATGGGTTTATGCTCACGGATGCTGCTTTCTTGGGGAATGTATATCTGCCTATCAGCTTCAGAAAGGTGCAGATGGGAGAATTGGGAATATAACATCGTAAGTAAAAATATAGATCAAGAAGTATGAGTCAGTTTAAAGTACATGTTCAGTATATCATTTATGGTTGTTGTGGCATTGAGCTGTTGATTGGCAATAAGCTGATCAAGTGTGATGCCGGTTATGGTGGTCCTAATCCGTTGGCCTCTTTGATTGAAGCCTGCTTGGATTTTTCCATTGCCAAGAAAGAAGGTTATGAATCAGAAGATTACATCGAAGAGACGGAAACCACATGGGATGAAGAGCCGGGGGAGATGCATCTGGAGCTGAAATTATTAAAAAACGATATGGTCATCATGGATATACAGCAGAGGGACGATGAAAAGAACGTTCTTCAAGAATGGTATGAGACAGTTCCTTATGAAGATTTCAAGGAGGCTATTGTTGTGGAGGGCTTTCGTGTGTTGAATGCATTCGGTATCCACGGTTACTATACTGCATGGTCCGATGGTGTTGATTTTCCTTTGGCTGCACTGCTCCATCTTACCGGTAAGCTTCAGTTAAATTGGGATGGTGACAATTGCTTTACGAATTTGTCCAAGGAACTGGAGTGTCTTTCAAGCTATATTGAGAAACTTCAAATCAAGGAAGAGACTCATTATGCTGAGTGTAAGCTATATTACGAAGCTTGGCAACTGCAAAGTAGTGGCGATCCGTTTGAGGTAGGTGATAAAGTGAATTGGACTTGCGTTATGTCTGCAGAGTATAAAAATGCTCATGGTACCATCATTGATTTTGAAGAAGAGGATCATGGCTTTGCTAAGTATTCCATTAGTGGTACAGTTTCCCAAATCATTGCAGAGCGCAGTGAGTTTCCTAAGGGAAAGAGTATTGTCTCATATTCTCAGGCAAAAACCATTCAAGAGGAAACCCTCAGGGCTGATGGACATGAAAAGGATTTTAACAGTGATGAAGAAACGGATGGCACGTTTTGGGGATATATCGTTACCCTCAAAGATGCTGTGGTGAAACCCTTGCCGGAAAAGGAAAGTAACTTTTAATGAGGGGGAGTATAGTTATGGATAGAAAGTCTTTCATTCGCATATCACCTGATATTGATGTCTTGTATATAGATAGTGATAGTTGCTGTGGTATTGCATACGGTGACGAGATTTGTAACGAGAGTCCTTCTTTGGGCCCTCGTTTCAGTATCGTAGTACCGGGAATAGAGGAATGGGTAAAGCGATACGAGAATGCAACCGACTTTGTGGAAACGGTGACAGCGCCTTCCTTTGATTGGATTACATGGCATTATGAAGGATTATGCTTCGCTAAAGCTATTTGGGAGCAAATGCCTAGATGCTACGAGCTATATTATGAGCCGCCATTTGAGGATCATAGCGGCACTGTTGGGAAACTTCTAATCGACGAAAAGGTTGATGGGCTGATTGACAGATTGCGTCCGCTAGCTAACCTGGCTTCTGCCCCTCTTTCAATCAAGGACAACATTGAGTATAAGGTGGAACGAAAAGAAGATAGCCTACAGTTCTGGTTCCGTATAAATGAATTGGTCTTTGATTTGCCTCTTTCGTTCAAATGTTTGATAGGTATTAAGCAATGGTTGAATGACATCATCGATACAAAGACCGGGGTGTGCACTGTTCATGTACAAGAATATGACCTTCATTATTCGCATCAGACAGTAGGCATGCATCCTGAGATGGGCCGATTCTGGATTTCAAGGTGTTACCCCTATGATAGCGAGTTTTGCGCCTATGTAGATACCCAGGAGTTTGTGAAAGAGTTTTTGTCTTTGATCTTGACTTTGAAAAAAGTGATATAAGAACCGGTCCATACACCTTGTTAAAGTCGGTTCTGTTTAATAGTGGTCCATCAGAGGGGACGACTGCGAACGACCGCAATTGACCGCGAAAACGACCGAAAACGACCGTGAACGACCGCATCTACGACCAAAATGACCGCAATAACGACAGCTCAGTCTGATGAAGATTTTATTCATACTTTGGGAAAGAAGTATAGCCTTCATAATCTTGATATGACAGAGCTTCGTAGTACGATGTCTTCTGAAGGTCTTGAGGGGTGTACGTCCATAGAATCAGTCAAATACTCCAGATATTGGAAGGAAACCGGACATTATCTTTTTTTAAATTGCACAAACTTAAAGAAAGTGATTTTTCTGGATGATTCTGAATGTTCGTTGACTTCTTTTTCTTCGGGTACATTTCGTGGGTGTACATCACTTGAAACGATTTCCATCCCGGCCAGTGTCACATACTTGAATACACAAGTATTTTATTTATGCAATAATCTGAAGGAAATACATTGTCAGTCTGGAGTAGCTCCTATTGCCACAGTGGATACTTATGATAGCCAGTTTGAGTCGACTATCATTTATGTACCTACAGGTGCTATTTCTAATTATAAGACTACATCCGGTTGGTGTATGTTCTCTAATTATAAGGAGGATCCGAAGTTATCATACATTGGAAAGTCAGACTTGAAGAGTGATAATGTTTCTCTAACGAATGATACCCTCTATTGTAATTTGACAAGTGATGAAATAGGTAATCTGAGAGATTATGTTCTTGGTAGAGCTTCAGACTTAGGTTCTATCAAGCATGCTGTCTTGAGTGGATATCTTAGTGATGCCGATTTTTCATTTCTTGCAGCATTAGCCAGTGCCTATCAGTTGGCTTCATTGGATATGACCAATCTCCAATCTACTTATTCATATCGTTTTCAGGGATGCAGTCAACTTAGAGAAGTCAAGTACTCACGATATTGGAACTCAACAAGGTTTTATCTGTTTGAGGAATGTGCTAACATCACTAAAGTTGAATTCCCTACGAATATCATCGGCGGAGGTTATTTGAAACTTGATGGTGGTACTTTCAGAGGTTGTACATCATTGGAGGAAATAAGAATACCATCCACTGTGCAATCGCTCGGTAGTCAGTGTTTTTATCTGTGTAGTAACTTAAAGACCATTCAGTTGGATGCTATGGTTCCTCCTTCTGCCACGGAAGATAATTTTGGAGACCAATTCTCCAGTGCTCGTCTGATTGTGCCAAAAGGAACCCTGGCCGATTATAAGACTGCTGCAGGATGGTCGTTGTTTAAGAATATAGAAGAAAGCACAGAGGATGTAGATCTTGCCAAGCAGGAAATCAGCGACAATGTTTCCTTCTCTGATGGTACTCTATATGTGAATTTACCTGCTGAAGAGGTGGGGCGTTTAAGGGCAACCGTATTGAATAAGTTCCCGGATCTAGAGCGTATCCATACTGTAGTGGTAAGCAATTACATGAATCAGGAGGATGCAGGATTCCTCAATGCTCTAGCATCTGCCTATAACTTAAGTACGATTGACTTTACAGAGTTGAAAAACTCTTTAGGCAATTATGCTTTTCAGGGGTGCAGGAAGCTCTCAAAGGTGTATTACTCCAGGTATTGGTCATCGAGTGGATGGTATCTTTTCTGTGACTACTCTTCCTTGGCAGAGGTTGTGTTCCCTTCAGAACCAGTGGATCAGGGTATCACCAGTTTTGAATCCAGTACTTTCAGAGGCTGTTTAACCTTGGAGGATATTTCTATTCCTAAGAATGTTACAAGAATCAGTACGCAATGTTTCTATCTTTGCCAGAATCTGAGGAATGTGACCTTCCTGGGGGCAGCTATCACAGATTTGGATAAAGGTGCTTTTGAAGGTTGTAATTCTCTTGAGACCATCACCTTGCCAAGCAGCATGTCTCTCATTGGGGAAAGATGTTTTGAAAACTGTCCGAAAATCAGAGAAATTCATTGCGATGCCATCACTCCTCCTCAGGTAAGTGAATCTGCTTTCGAAGATATTTATCACTCTGCTACATTATATGTGCCTAAGGGTAGCCGTTCAAAATATGCTGAAGCATCTGTATGGAAGAACTTCTCCAATATAGAAGAAAATGAAGCTTCTGGAATTTTGAATATAGATGCCGCTGGACAGACAGGATTGGTTTCGATCTATACTCTTAACGGAACTCCGATATACAGGGGTACTACCCCTGTTAACGTTCATCAAGTTCTCCCTAAAGGTACTTATATAGTAAAGCAGGGTAGTGCAACAAAGAAAATAATCGTAAAATAACAGCTATGTATCAGATGAATAAAGATCTGCCTTATGAGCAGCAGATGAAGGTCTTGCTTCACTATTACGATAAGGTGGTGGAGGAGAATGAAGCTCTGAGAGCCCGCATCAAGGAGCTGGAAGAGGAAAAGGTTAAGTATGGTGATCCGAAAGAGTTGCATGATCAGTTGAAAGCTTTGCCTCCTAGCGTAAAACAGCTGCGGCATGTGGCTGATGAAAGAAAAGCCCGACCCAATTGGGTGGAGAAGGAACTGACCAAGCATCTTCGCCAGAAGGGAGTGAAGATTCCTCCATTGATGACGGTGACGCAGGCTGTCAAGATGATTATAGAAGAATAGAATGCCAAGAGAGAAATTGAGTAGCCCATGCTGCTTGGTTTCTCTCTTCTTACAGATGTGCAAAGTATGTCTTTTTGTGAGAAATGAATTTCATGTTGACTTATATTGCAAATAATTCTCCAAAATGAGTGTAATTTCCGGATTTTATTAGTACTTTTGCGGCTGACATTCAGAATTTAGCTTGTTTTCTAACTGCAGCACTAAAGTGAGTGAAAGTTCTGAAATGAAAATCCTGAGCCGTTTTTTGTAACTTGGGGGGCTATAGATTATGGATAAGTGCTGCGGAAGTTGGGTGTGCAAATCTTATAAAGTGTGATGAACTCAGAAGAACAAATTCTTTATGAACAACTGAAGGCTGGTAATGAGAGTGCATATGGCATTCTTTACAGGAACCATTATGCCATATTGTGTCATTTTGCCAATTTCTATCTACATGATAGATTTTCTGCAGAATCTGTTGTGGAAGATGTTATCTACCACTTATGGGAAAATCGTGAAAGTTTGAATATCACCAAATCCATCAGAAGCTATTTAGTAATGGCTGTAAGGAACAAGTGTCTTGACACGCTCAAGCTCAAGAGAAACCAAAATGAAAAGCCCATATCTAGCTTGTCGGATAAAGCTGGCTATTATATGGATAGCCAAACTGCCGGTGATTCTCCTTATGGAACTCTTCTCTCCAAAGAGCTGGAGGAAAAAGTAATCCAGGCTATTGAAGCTCTTCCCGCCGAATGCAGGCAGGTGTTCTTAAAAAGCAGGATGGAAAACAAGAAAAACAAGGAAATTGCAGAAGAATTAGGCATTTCTGTCAATACAGTAAAGTATCATCTCAAGAATGCACTCAAGATATTGCGAGAGAAACTGGAGCACTATCTTATAGCCTTATCCTTATTTTTGTTAATGAACTGAAAAAGATATTTTTTTCACTACACTTCTTTACCACAACATCGTCAATAAGCAAAACGTATCAAGAATATGAACAAAATACAATTTGAAGAATTAGCTATAAGATATTTTACCGGTGATCTCGATTCAGAAGGAATCCTTCTTCTTGAAGACGAAATCCGTCAGTCTAAGGAAGCTAAAAAAACATTTGATGAACTGAAGGAAATCTGGGCAGCCAGTACTACCCATGATGAGCTGGACAGCTACGACTACAAGGCTGCCTACCAGCGTTTCTTGCATAAGATTTCAGAAGGCTCAGATGAAACAGATGAGGATCAGAAGGAAGAGAATCCTCGTTTCTACCATATATATAGGTGGATTGGCGGTATAGCAGCCTCTCTCCTTATATTGTTTGGTGCCACCTATCTGTCTTATCAGCAAGGACAGAAGAATCTGCAGAGCACCTTTGCTGATATCGTTGTTGCCACTCCTAATGGCTCCAGTACCAGTGTTAACTTGCCGGACGGCTCCATTGTGAAGCTTAATGGAGGTTCCAGGATTTCATATTCACAGGGATATGGAGTGGATAGCCGTATCATCAATATAGAAGGTGAAGGATATTTTGAGGTCAAGAAGGATAGTACCAAGCCGTTTATCGTCAACTCTGCCAACATCATCGTCAAGGTGTTGGGTACCAAGTTCAACTTCTGTGATTATCCAAAGGAGACACAAGCTCTTGTGGCTCTTGATGAAGGCAAGGTGAATATGACATGCATTGAATCTAAGCAGGAAATCACCTTGCTTCCGAATCAGCATGTGGTTTTTGACAAGAAAACTG
This sequence comes from Prevotella sp., assembly GCA_022741625.1. Taxonomy (GTDB): domain Bacteria; phylum Bacteroidota; class Bacteroidia; order Bacteroidales; family Bacteroidaceae; genus Prevotella. The sequence continues at coordinate 16,251 of JAIINY010000032.1, forward strand.
GTGCTATGACACTACTGGATACAAAAACTCTGGCTAATAAAAGTCAGTGGATCAAAGGTATCATTGCCTTCAATGGTGAGTCTCTCAAGGACATAGCTGCAGTTTTGGAAAGATGCTATTCTGTCACATTCAAGATATCTCCATCTAAGCAGAATTCTCTCCATTTTTATGGTGTGTTTTATAAAAATAGCCAAACTGTGCGTGATATCATGGAGTCGCTTGCTGCAACAGGAAAGTTCACCTATAAAATCAGTGGTAAGACCATCATTATTCAGTAGGAAATTGAGGAAAAAAATGTTTTTTCGGAAAAAGAATGACTAAAAAAGCAAAAAATAGCAGATTTGAGCTTTTGTTTTGAGTTTCAAGTGGTTGTGGCAGTCGTTGGCTTTTTGTGGCATTCGTGA